>CAKROE010000085.1 GCA_934371915.1 uncultured Blautia sp.
AGATGCTATAACAGTCCCAATCCACATTTCTTCTGTTGAAGATACGCTGTTCATAGTCCTTGTTCAGTGGTATCAACGACTTGACTTCTTTCTCTGCTTCCAGTATCTGTCTCTCTTTCTCCAGTCGCCTACGCTCTGCCTCTCTTGCTGCGCGTTCTTCTTCGTCATTCATCTCTCGCTCGATCTTCACTGGTTCTCCCGTGAATTTCTTGTTTGGTGCCAACATCTGTATATTGTTCTGCACTCGTTTGAAATCATCAAATCGTGACAGATGCGTAAAGATATAGGTGAAGACCTCTTCTCGCTTCTCCTCGTTGTTCCATGCGGCCACACTATCTACCAATGCAGCAAAGCTCGCATATATCAGTTTGCCGATACGTAGTTTGTATTCATTCAGATAATCTCTAATGTCATCCCTATATATCAGCAATGGCAGATGTTCGCACAGTCCCATAGCAATGGCATACGCTGCGTCTGGTCGTCCTTTTGCCAACACTGCTGGTATCGATTTCTTCTCCCAACGTTCCAATAGTCGTAGCATATACATGAAGTCGTCTTTGTCATCAGGGAAGAAGGTCACCACTTGCTGGAAGTACTTGGCGTATGCTTCCTCAAGGTCTATGTACAACCCCTTGGGCACATAGTCTATTTTCGGACGTTCCATACAACTTCTACGTCTGCGCACCTCGGCTGCTTCATCCAGCTTTTTCTGATGAGCAAGGCGTTCTTCCTTGTCTCTTCGGACAGCCTCCAACTCTTTTTGAAACTCTGGTGTCTGCATAGTCTCTGCACACAGATGCTTGCTTATAAGTCTTGACAGGTATTGCCGCCATGCCCTCCAGTTGCTTTCGTTCACGCAATCAGGGCAGGATATTCCTCGCAAACTCCATGTCCTTTCAAACAGGTCGAAGTCCCATTCGTAGGTTTTATTGTTGTTCATGATTGTCTTTTAATAAATGTGTGGGAATGGAATCGTTTTTTAGGAATGATACGTTTATAACGTGTTGCCATAATCAGTGTTTCATCCTATTTATCAGACTTTTGAAATTATTGTGTACCTCAGTTTCTGACATATCAAGATACTCCAATGTGTGTTTGATATCACAATATTTGTTATAAGGCGCATCACTCTCTGTAAGTATTCTTTCCTTTGGTATTGCAGATAATACTTTTCTTCCGTTAGCCGATTTTGTCATGGCTTCGTTTACGGAGAAATAATACCCTGCTGAAACTATATTTGTTATCAATGATATGCCTCCTGAGTACCAATGAAAAATAACGTTTGGTATTCTGTACTCTAAAAGTAAACCAAGTAACTCTTTTTCTGCTCTTCGCGAGTGTACGCTTACAAGTTTACGGGTATCACCAGATATTTTAGAGAGGATATGTCTCAAATTTTTTATTTGAATGTCTTTCGAGTTTGAATATGCAGAAGAAAAGTCCAATCCTATTTCTCCTATATATGAAGTGGAATTAACGAGACTGTCAAACAAAGGCAATTCGTTTTGTGACGTTTCTGCCAATTGTGGATGAAAACCTAATGACAAACGTATGTGTTTATATCCCACAACATGTCCTTTCCCCATTCTATAATGGCTTGGCAGATTTGTCATTCCTATAATTATATCCCCTTGGCGTTCTGCCTTATTGATATAATCAACAGGATTGGGCATCATATCATAATGGCAATGTGTGTCTATTATCATACGATTCCTGCTTTACCTTTGATTTCAGGAGTTCCTTTCTTCGCAATCCAAACTTTTACTTGCTGATATGAGTGTAACGCTAATGCCACATAATCATCAAGTTCCTGTTTGTCACGTATTCCATTCATAAAGAGTTCTCTTCGGATGAGATTCGCATCCATTCGGTTCTTTATAAAATACAATAAGGCGTTGAAATCATGAGTCCTTTTCTGATTATGTACATTCAGATTGTATTTAGTTCCATGCATTACATCCGTTCCAACATATTCTGCGGAATCCTGTCCTACAATATCTAATGCAACTCTTCTGTATAAACAAGGTAAACACATTCCGCAGTGCGTGATTTTTCTATTACGTATCACATGACTTGGCTTATCCCAATGACTGTTATGCCCTCTTTTGGCACACGAACATGATTTGTTGTACAATTGCCTTAAAATTGCACTTTTGTTGGCATCTCCGTCACAATCCTGCATCATGTCTGCCTTTGATTTCAGTCTGTATGGATTGTAAAAGGTATTGTTGATGCCGACCAAGTGCAGTGCTTCTTGTATTCGTTTGATAAATGTCGGGTGAGTAGTCCTTGTACTGCAAGCACTTCTGCGTCCACTATCTAAAGGAATATTTATCGATATTGTTCCATTTTCAGGTACTATTAATGGGGTATTTGGTGATATTTTATGAGCGACGTATATTCCGGCGGCAAAGAACAACAAAGACCTTGAACGGAATGTGCTTTCTGATGGAGTCCCCTTTATATTCCATGACTTGGGTTTCAATCCTGCATTTAGCAATACCTGTTCAAACTTGTTTTGGAAGATATTGTTATCTCTGCAATATCCTAAAATACTTTTTTGATCGCTATGTTCTTTACCCAATTCCATATGAGAAACAAGGAGTATCTTTTTGCCGGCAGACAACGTATTTGTTTCATCAATGAATCCGATTAAAGAATCCAAACCTCCTGAAAACAAAGCGACTTTTCCAAATTCTTGTTGACTGTAATTTCTTACATTTTTTGTCGGACTATATTCATATGGATTAGCTTGCACGAAACGAATATCCCAATTGTCTCCTGTAAGAAAACTTATGGCTCTATTGAATGCTTCACGTCCTTGATTCATTATGGCAAGATTGCTAACAGGAACATCTAACAACACCAAGTCTCGTTTCCAACCATCATCAGAATAAAGTAGACGATGTACAGCCCTGTCCACATTATATACAATCAAGGCCAATATTAGAAAGTCAAAAGCGACAGACGTCGTGTCTCGCGAAAACTCCCATAGTTGCTTTGGATTGAATTTTGTATCGACTGAGCGAATTTGTCCGTCAATTCCTTGGAAAGAAATAGTAAAAGTTCCAAATATTTCACTTATTCTTGACGGTGTATAATTGATGTTTATTCTTGTTTCCATATATCTAAGATTTCGGATGTTAATGAATCAAGATAATCTTTTCCGTCTTGGCTGTTGAAGTCGATTTGAGTCATTTCTTTGCTCAACTTCTCGTCCAATTCGTTATGCAACCATCCTCTGATTTCTTTTTTTATATCCTCAGGATTGCTACCTTTATCAAATATGTGACTTTGAAACAATTCCGCCGAGTATTCCAATATATACTCCACCTCAAAGGTTATAATCCATTCACAAATATCATCTTCATTTGCATTTTGAAGCCTTTCTTCAATTTCTTGTCCATCTTTGCAATCCGACAAAATATCATTCAACACCTTATCCATAGCATAAGTTGCTGCTGCATCATCCATCGTGGAATCATTGTCTCCAATAATTTCATTCAGCAGCAACTCCTTAAAATCTTGTGGCGTTTTTGGCTTTTGTGCATCAGGTAAGTTGTTAACTCCTAAACTTGCTATAAGTCCATATTGCTTGACACCATTTAGGACGGAAGTCAATCTTGTAACAGCTCGTCCTCCTGCACGACCAAATGAACTGCCTCTACGACCGCCATGTCCGCCGTTACCGCCTCCCCGGTATAATCCATTACCAAGTGCCGTACCAAAGTTGCCTATAAATTTTGCATTTGACGTAGATTTATTTCCCGTTCCATTTGCAATGCTCGTCATGGCACGTTTAGTGGCTGTCCAGTTGGGAGTTGATTTTAAATTATGTGATTGTGATGTACCCATGTTTATTGTTTTCGTATTTTTCGTTCAATAGCTTTTGTTAAAGAATTACCTTTCGGCAAGGTTTCTATATAAGTGCGAATGTCATCAGTTAATGGTAGCATTCTGACAAAGAACACATCCGCTTTTGCGTCTATATTTTCTGTCTTCATATTATGAAACAATAACTTTAACCTATCTATATTACTATTTATCAATAGATTTCCGTCATCGGAATTAAGAATTCTCCAACAAGTCTCAGATTTTGGATCTTGTCTTAGTCTCTCGTTTATCAAACGAATAATCATGTCTTTTTCCGAATCATCACAAGCATTAATTATACCAGGCAGTTCCCGTTTCATTACCCGATTTGATTGTATAGAACACAATCTTTTGAATAACAGCATTACTTTATTTGTAACCAACGAGGCTATTGGTTTTTCATTCTTCAATGCATCGCGTGCTACCCAAAAGTAATTCTGTAGATTTATATCTTTCAGTGATGGTTCTGAACTTAGCCATTGCTTCAAATAGTCCGACGACCAGTTGTCTTTCCATTGTGGATTTTGGATTCCCTCTTCTGTTTTTGCTTCTTGTTCAACGTCTCCCAATGGCAAAATGCCCTCATTCGCATTTTGAAATTTATACAGTTCTTCAAACCGGGAATTATACAACGTATTGTATTCCAATACCATAAGTTTGGTTAACACATCGGGACGAATATCCCTAAATCCTGCAACATCTGCTAATTCTTGGCGTACATATAAAGTATTCAAAAATCGTTTGAGTTGCCTTGGATTTCCATTCAAGAATTGCTTAATGATAGGAACGATTGGCAAACGATATTCTACATCATAAAAATCAATTCTTTGATTTTCTGGAACATCTGCCTTTATGTCATCTATATTGTATTTGGAATGTTTGTCTGTTTTTCTAAATTCCAAATATTTCTGATGTATTTCGTTGAAATGAATCTCATTCAAATGATTTTTGCATAGAAGAAGCGTGATATATGTCTCTTGCTCATTGTCGGACAAACGTGGCAGTTTATATGGCAATTGAATAAGTTTCTCCAAATAGTCTGAAAACGGACTGGATATATCCTCTTTCTTCATTTGAATAGGATAATGCTGACTTATGGCATATTCAATTATTCGTTCATCCGCACCAATGACAAAAGCTGTTTTCTTTACATTCACAAACAACTTGACAGCCTCCAAACATCCGATAATTCTTTTTGGATCACATCTATCCAAATCATCAACATAGACAATAACGGCTTTATAGCCCATGTCTTTAACCAACCCTTCAAAAAGTTCTCTGAAAGTGGCAATAAATTTTGAAGTATTCCCTTTTGTTACATCTTCAAGTAGGTTGTTATATTTATCTTTACCCGTTATCTTGTCTATGTCTTCCTTTTTAGGCAGCCATTTCTTCAGCCAATCAGGAGTCAGGTTGTCATATGCTTTTTTGAGAATAAAGACACCAACTTTCAGAAAGTCTATTCTTGCAAGTAAATCGTCAGCTCGTTCAAATACATCTTTCCGTGTGTTAATGTCTTTGTCAAGTGCTTCCAATATACTTTCTATCATTGTCAACTTGGTGGAGTCATAACTCTCAAACTGCCAACTATTGAAATAAACTTGAAGTATGCTGCTATGTTGCTCATTTTGTTGTGACTCCTCCCATTCTTGTAATGACTGCTGAAGCAATAACATCAAACTGCTTTTTCCTGATCCCCAATTGCCGAACACTCCAATTGAGATAGGCAACATGGCATCATTCAATATAATCTTTTTAAGCAAGTCTGCATGAACTTGATAGCCTAACAGATCTTGTGTAGTTTCATTGTCTGACCACATAGTAACAGATTTTATTTGTGGGTATAAGCGTAAAGAAAAATTATGAGTTTAACACGGTTTTTAGAAATTCATCCCGTCTTACCTCCCATATATTACCATTTTTGGATGGTAAGTTGAACATCTTACATATTTGAGCTTTGAAATCGTTCAATAGACTTTTTGCATCATCGTTGTCAACTTTTATCGATATCTTGTCATTGGGCTTTATCGCTCCGTCCATTTCTTTGAAATCAAATCCTTTAGTTAAGAAAGAACAAAAGTCTGTTTTCATAACCCATGCTGCTCCCATTTCATTAAGTGAAGCGTGACTGCTGTAAAAATTTTTAGAGTGAACAAAGATGACGTACAGGCTGTGACCTTTGAACTGCTCTCGAAGTGTATCATATATGTCATTATTAAAACCGATTCCATATCCTTGAACAGAGCTACAAAACAACGTACTATCATCTAAGCCTATAAATTCCAACAGCCGAACTAATGCGTCCACAAAATATTTGTCCTTACTAGAGTGACTAATGAAAACTTTCAGTTTCTTTTGATTTTCCATAATATTCTTATTTGATTCCATTTCGTTATCTTCCATTCTTGAAAGGAGTATAGCATAAGAAGAACTTATATCGTTATAATTGTCTTGAAGCGTATAACCGTTACCTTTATTGTTTACATTTCGGAACTTAACTACGTCAGGGTCATCATTCCCAAATCTATTAACAAACATAACACACGCATTGTTATACCAATCATGGTATGCTGTTATAGTCTCTTGATCATTAGGGGCTTTATGTAACTTTTCAAGGTAGTCAGCCAAAAGTTGTTGTGACTGTTTCTTACATTCTGTAGCTGTCATATTCTTTGTTTTGTTTTGACTGGTGTATATTTGATTCCAAAATATGTATGCAACATTTTCCCGTTTCGACAGAAGCTGTTGATACCGAATATTTACTTCTTTTAGTTTCTGAGGATGGGTATATGTATAAATGCCCTTCACCTTGGGTAGCGATGCCTGAGGTATGACTATTGTTTGTAACGGATTGTTCCCAAACCATAAATATTCCAAGTTTGATAAATCACCATATAACTCAATCGTTTTTATATCATTATTGCTCACATTGAGTCTTTTGAGATTTTCCCAATCATTGAGACTGACCTTTTTTAGTTCGTTTCCTATCAAAATGAGTTGTTCAATTTTGGAACCAATGATTTCTTTGGGAATTGATAATATCGAATTATAACTTAGATTCAATATTCTTAGATTGGATAACTTAATCAGTTGAAAATTTATAACAGATAACTTGTTATTTGACAGGTCTAACAATCTGAGCCTTTTTAGAGCCTTTATTTTGGAAGGTATTTTCCCAATATTATTATTATGTAAAATCAATTTTCTGAGATTCCTGCATTGGTACACATATTCAGGTATTTCTTCCAATTTTTGCCCAGACAAGTCCAATTTCGTTATTTTCAGCAAGTTTTTTCCTGTTTCAAGCATGTTTTAGACATTTTATTTATAACTTTGTATTCGGTCGGCTATGGGAGGTAGCGACCTTAAACAGACTCTTGAATAACTTAGGGTGGACGTTATGAAGGCCAGAAAACCTGTACTTCGCTCGCAGGTGGAAGAACCAACTGCATCAACGGGCAACCAAGTGGATAAAGAGTGGGCTTTATTGCCAGACTCCTCTTGGCTCGCCACATTGTATCAAATAGTGTGGCGAGTATCATTTTAGTTCCAAAACCCCTCTAGATATCAAAAATACTAACCGTGGATCTACTACTGTAAAAATCTTATCACCATTAATATCAGGCATAATATCCTCCTTTACTAAATTAAGCCTAATCATGTCATTTACATATTTGCAAGCCGTACTCTCTTTTATATTAAAAGCATTGCAAACATCACTATATGTAAAATGTTCACGTCTAATCTGCAAGACCTTTTGCAGCCAACTAAAATAATCAGCCTTTCTTTTTGTATTTTCTGTTTGTAAGGAACAATAATCAAATTTCAAACAAAAATCCAACAACCCTTTGGATATTGCAGTAGGAGAGAAAGAAACAATGTCTTCTCCCGTCTCGTGGTAATACAATTCAGCTAACAATCTAATTAATGAGCGAGGAGATGAATCTGCAAGTTTTAAAACTAATTGTCTATCAGACTCATTGGGAATTAGTGATGACAAGGTTACAGGGTTACTTTTATTCACACTATAATATAATAGTCGTTTATCTATCAACCGTTCCAAATCATCTGTTTTCCACTCTATATTTATATCTTTAAACTTATCAAATCGAACATTTTGTCTATTCAATGTTTTCTTTACTTCAGACCATAAGCTAAAAACAATTGACAATTTTTTGGTATATAGTAACTCTGTATCTTGAAGTATATCTTTTGCAAAGTTAGCAACCTTATCTACATCAGAATTGACATCTTTAAACTCGTCTATTTTGTCAAATAGTATAACAACCGAATCAAATCCTATTTGATTAGCTATTTCAAGCATACAATCAAGCATTTGTTTTAATCGATCCTTATCCCATTTTGCAACGATTTCCATTGGTGCAGATTTAATTTCAGGAAGTTTTGCCTCCTTAAAATATTCCCTTACAGCATCTTGAATTTCTTGACTATCTAATCCAATACTTCTACGAACAATATCCGACCCAAATCGTGAAACACCATCAAGGATAATATTGATAAACTTTAAGCTCTTGTTATACCATGATAGTATATTATACCATCTTTTTTTCTTTCTTATTTCCCGTGCTTTTTCATAGTATTCTTGTGCAAATTGAGGATCATAAAACAATTCAATAAAATATGCCAATTGTTTACGTTGACTATCATTTATTTTTTTACGCTTTTTGGAATTCTCAAATAGCTGCTTTGTTATTCCATTAACTAAAACCTGGAGAATTTTATAGAGAAAGTAATTTTCATTTTCCTGAAGAGGTATACCATCATATCTTGTTATTAACAATGGCATTGTAGATTTGTTTATTAAATCTTCAAAAAGGAAATGTATAGTAGCTGATTTTCCTAATCCTCTTTGTCCAACTAATATTCTACTAGATCCATTTCTGGCATTGTCTCTAAGCTCTCTATAATATCTTGGTTCAAAATAAATAGATTTAAGATGTTCCAAATCTTCTTCTGCACTATATTGTGCAAATGGATTCTTGCTTAAATTCCTGTATGACACCATATTTAACCATTTATACTATCGTTTATACGCCCCGTCCTTTGCCTCAAATATCACACTCGGCTCTATTACTTCCACCGTGTGCCATGCCCCTTTTGGTATCTGACATCCATACTTTGCCTCCGCTGGGCAAAGACGAATGCGTTGTACCTCGCGATACTCTACTTTCCGTGTTACATCCTGTGCATCTATAGCCATAGGCAAGGCTTCAGATGTATTCTTTTCGTATGTCACTACTTCCTCATATATCACTTCATCCAGTTTCCCACACAAGCAGACAACTGTTTCTGTCGTGTCTTCATGCCTATGTATAGGCACAACAGTATCAGGAAGCAACGCATTCAGCATACGCTGGCTGGTATCAGCCGATGATGTACGCAAATCAAGGTTCTGACGTAAACGAGAATTCCCTTTTGCCTGTTCAAACAAATTATCTAGTAATTCTTTATTTATTTCCATACCATTATATTCAATTATTGGGCATCCGCTTCGCCCTTCTTGGAACAAAGAGGTAGAAGCAAAATGCCCATATAGCCTTTAATATTTTCATTTCATTCAATATCTGCGCAACACCACTTGAAATGCCTCTGCATAGTTGCATCCCCACTGGCTTCCGCGCATAGCTGCCAAGCCAGTGATATACTCTACACTTCGAGGATGAGGATAAGGACGCATTACGCCACGATACATAGAAAGAGCCTTACACTTAGCTTGTATTCCGTTCTGACCTACCTCAACATAACAGTTCGGACGGAACAGATTCATGGCATCGTTGATAGCCCACTCAGAGCATGATGGTACTTCCATATACCAAAACTCCTTCACTGGCTTCACTGT
>CAKROE010000086.1 GCA_934371915.1 uncultured Blautia sp.
AGAGAAGCGGGTGATGGGAATCGAACCCACGTATCCAGCTTGGAAGGCTGGTGTTCTACCATTGAACTACACCCGCAATTCGCTGAAACGGTAAAAGTTGTTTACAGCATCGGGGTGACAGGATTCGAACCTGCGGCCTCCTGGTCCCAAACCAGGCGCTCTAGCCAAGCTGAGCCACACCCCGTTAACGGTATTTAGTTGTTTGCGTTTTCGCTTTGTCGCTCGACGCAAGACATATTATATTATAGGGGTATTCAAATGTCAACAATTTTTTTTATATTTTTTTAAAAAAAATCCGAAATCCTAAAAAAGCCTTATTTTTCAAGGCTTTCAGGATAAAAAAAGTTTTGGGATTTGATCGATTTGGAATAAAAAACACAGAAATGAGATACATTTTGTTGGAAAAAATACAGAAGAATGATACAATAAAAATCAGCCTAAAAAAATAAGGAGAATCAAAATGAACGTACAGGAGTTTCAGAATAAATTAAAAGAAATTCAGGAAATTGCGAAACAGAATGAAAATACATTAAAAGCAACAGACATCCGAGGAGTTTTTGATGGCTGTGATCTTGATAAAAATCAGCTTACCGGCGTACTGAAATATCTGACTTCTCAGGGAATTGTGATTGAAGGTATGGAGAAGGCAGAAGAAACAGCTAAAGAGCCGGAATACAAAAAAGTTCCGCTGACACCGGAAGAAGAAGCATATCTTCATGATTATCTGGAAAACCTGCCGGCTGTTACAGATATTGACCTTAACGATATGTTTGAACAGCTTTCGAAGGGAGAACAGGCTGCAATCCAGACACTTGCTTCTTATTATATGAAAGCAACAGCAGAAATGGCAGCTGATATGAATGCAGAGGAAATCCTTCTTGCGGATTTGATCCAGGAGGCAAATCTGAGCCTGATCCAGGCGCTGGACAATGCAGGAGAAGAGCTTCATGATGAAGAATGGCTTCTTGCAGAAGTGAAAAAAGGCATTCTTCAGGTACTGGAAGAGCAGACACAGGTGAAATTTGCCGATGACAGTCTGGTTGCCAGAGTAGAAAAGCTTGAAAGTGCAGTCCGTGAACTGAATGATGATGAAGATGACAAGAATGCATTCAGTATTGATGAGCTTGCGATCATTCTGGATATGAAAGTTGATGAAATTAGAGATATTCTTCGTCTGACCGGAGATGACAAGTAAAAAATACAAAGTTAGCTGAGAAAAACAATTAGTTTGGATTTCGGGTATTTTGTTGAATCCTGAGTAAATGTGTGGTATTATAAAGGCATATGGGAGGTATTTTTTATGCAAATCAGAGAATCGGCAGAGGATTATCTCGAGGCGATCCTTGTATTGTCGAAAAAGGGCGGCGGAGTTCGGTCCGTTGATATAGCCACAATGCTCGGAGTATCTAAGCCAAGTGTCAGTCATGCGATGAAACTTCTCAGGGAAGATGGATATATTGCTATGGATCGTTATGGTACAGTGACACTGATGGAAAAAGGCGCAGAGATCGCCAACAGGATTTATGAAAGACATACGGTTCTGACAAAGATGCTGGAAGGACTGGGGGTATCTGCAGATACGGCAAGATGTGATGCGTGCAAGATGGAGCATGATGTCAGCGATGAAAGTTTTGAAAGAATCAAAGAGCATTTGAGAGTGAAAGGAGAGATCTGATTCGATCTCTCCTTTAGTTATTCTTTCTGCGGCAGCTGTGCAAGAATGATCGCACCAAACATCAGAACACAGCCAAAGATTTCACGGCTGCTTAAATGCTGCCCGAGGATTATCCATCCGGCAAGCACGGAAATACAGGATTCCAGACTGAGAATCAGGGAAGCAACTGTCGGGTTCATGTTTTTCTGACCGACGATCTGCAGGGTGTAAGCTACACCGCTTGACATAACTCCGGCATAAAGAATCGGGATCCATGCAGCGAGGATCCCGGAAAGATTCGGCTGCTCAAAAAGCAAAGCCGGGACACCGGACAGAATGCCGCAGACCAGAAACTGGATGCAGGACATTTTTACTCCATCAACGAGCGGAGAAAAATGATCAATGACCAGAATGTGCCCGGAAAAAAGAAAGGCACAGATGATCAGCAGAAGTTCACCTTTACCGAGTGCGAATCCCTCTCCGGGTGTCAGGCACAGAAGATAGAGCCCACACAGAGAAAGCAGGACTGCAACCCAGATAAACGGGCTGCATTTTTTTTTTAGGAAAATACCGATGATTGGAACAATGATGATGTAACATGCGGTGATAAAACCGGCTTTTCCGACGGTGGTGTATTTGATACCGAACTGCTGGAAATTACTTGCAAGGCAGAGCATGATACCACAGCAGATTCCTCCGATGAGCAGAGTTTTGCGTCCGGATGCGGAAGATTCGCGCTTCTTTTCTTCTGTGGAACGTGTTCGGTCCAGTACTTTAATGACCGGAAGCAGAGCAAGTGCACCGATAAGATTTCGCACAGCATTAAAGGTAAATCCACCGATGTAGTCCATGCTGACACTCTGGGCAACAAAAGCGACACCCCAGATGGTAGCGGTCAGAAGAAGCAGAAGCGAATTTCTGACTGGGATTGAATTCTCTTTTTTCATAATAGTAGTTCTCCTCATATTTGGCGGGTTTCAAATGTATATGCCTTTTCATGCAAGCATGAAAGTCATATCCGTTTTAAACCCTTGTATCCATGTATTATACTGCATAACTATACAATGTTAAAGAGTGAAAATAAAAAATGCAGGCCCTGTATAAACAGAGCCCGCATGAATAATTATAAAATCATAAATGATAAAGATCAGATGAAGATATATTTCAGTATAAATAATACTGCAAGAATGTACATCAGAAGACTGATCTTCTTTTCTTTAGCTTTTCCGGTGATTACGTTGATCACAACATAGGAGATAACACCCATGGAGATACCTTCGGAAATGCTGTACATAAACGGCATGGCGATGATTGCGATGAAGCATGGGATCGCTTCGGTCATGTCGTTGAAATCGATCTTTGTAACAGATGTCAGCATCAGGTAACCAACTACGATCAGAGCCGGTGCTGTGGCAAAGGAAGGGATTGCCAGGAAAATCGGTGAAAGCAGAAGAGAAAGTGCAAACAGCACACCGGCTACCAGAGAAGTAAGACCGGTACGTCCGCCTTCGGCAACACCGGAGGCACTTTCTACAAATGTTGTAACGGTGGAAGTACCGCATACAGCACCTACAGTTGTTCCAATAGCGTCAGAAAGCAGTGCGCCTTTGATCTTCGGAAGCTTGCCATCTTTATCGAGCATATCTGCTTTGGATGCAACACCGATCAGGGTTCCGAGAGTATCAAACATATCTACAAACAGGAATGCAAACATGATAACTACGAAATCCAGAGAAAATACAATCGAGAAATCCATTTTCATGAACGTCGGCATCATGCTTGGTACAGAGATTCCGTTTGAAAAATCAGGAAGCAGGCTGTAATAACCGAGATCTGCGTTTGGGACATACAGATGAGTCAGCTGACAGATGATACCGAGGACCCATGTGATCAGGATACCCCAGAGGATACCGCCCTTGACATTTTTTGCAAGGAGGATCGCAGTAACAAGAACGCCGATCAGTGCAAGCAGTACTGTGATTCCCTGAGAGGAAAATGTTCCTTCTGCAACGGAAGATTTGAAGGAAAAGATGCTGACAAGTGTAGAATCGTTTCCGACAACGATCTTTGCATTCTGCAGTCCGATAAATGCGATAAAGAGACCAATACCTACGGATACCGCATGTTTCAGGTTCATCGGGATGGAGTTGAAGATTGCTTCACGTACATTTGTAAGAGAAAGTAAAATAAAAATGATACCTTCTGCAAATACTGCTGCCAGTGCCTGCTGCCATGTATATCCCATACCAAGGACTACTGTGTAGGTGAAGTATGCGTTCAGACCCATGCCGGGAGCCAGAACGAACGGATAGTTGGACAAAAGAGCCATCAGGCAGGTTGCGATAAATGCGGACAGTGCGGTTGCGGTAAAGACAGCACCGCGGTCCATGCCGGAAGCAGACAGGATATTCGGATTGACCGCCAGAATGTAGGCCATGGTCATAAAGGTTGTGATTCCTGCCATCACTTCTGTTTTGACGTCGGTGTGGTTTTCTTTCAGGTGAAAGATTTTGTCAAGATTCATAAAAGTACCCCCTTCGTATTGTGCAGATTGTGCACTAAAAGATTTTATTTCCGGAAACATACTTTCCGGTGATGCAGTGATCGTCTGAAAGATAGATCAGTCGTTCCAGCCGTTCCCGCGCAGTCAGATGCTGAGGATGGCGGAGACTGCTGTCGTCCAGGATCAGTGCATCAAACTCATAGCCTTCCATAAATGAGCCGACTTTTCCGAAAAATGCACCGCCTCCCATTGTCGCCATATAAAAGGCTTCTTCGAGAGAGAGGGGCTTAAGTGTGTCATCCACAAGTCTCCAGCGGAGTTTTGATACCTGAATGGCATCTGCGACTGTGCGGAGCATGGAAAGTGAATGACCGCCTGCGATGTCGGTGCCGAGTCCGATGTGAAGTCCTTCATCGAGATATCGCCGTGTTGGTGCAATTCCGGATGAAAGATTGGTGTTGGACTGTGGACAGTGGGCAATAAATACGCCGCGCTTTTTCATAAGGGAGATTTCTGCGTCAGAACTGTAGACACAGTGTGCCATGATGGTCGGACAGTTTTCACCGCCAAAAAGACCAAACTGGTCATAGGCTTCCCCGTAAAATGAAGTACCCGGACATAATTCTTTTACCCATGCGATCTCGCTTCGGTTTTCGGAAAGATGAGACTGTACCGGAAGACAGTAAGTTCTCTGGATCTCTGACAGACCGGTCATGAGTTCATCTGTGCAGGAAGGAGTGAAACGTGGGGTGAGAATCGGTTTGACATTCTCGTATTTTCCTGCAGTATCAGTTAACCAGCGGACAGTATCCCGAATAGAAACAACAGCACTTTTTTCCTGAAGAGCGGCAGAGCCGTTGCGGTCCATATTTACTTTACCGATGAAAGTCCTGAGACCGGTTTTCTCCATAAGGTCCATCAGAAGCTCAGTTGCCTCTACGTGTAAAGTGCCGAAGACAGAAGCGCGGGTAGTGGCGCTGTTTTTTATGTCATCGGCAAAAATAGCATAGGCTTTGGCGGCATAGTCCGGATCTGAATATCTGGATTCTTCCGGGAATGTGACAGTATTCAGCCAGTCGAGCAGTTCCAGATCCATATACATGCCGTGGAATGCATACTGCGGGGCATGCAGATGAAGATCAGTCATTCCGGGGATGATCAGACACGGACTGACATTGCGTACCGGAATTCCGGAAAAATGCTCCGGAAGCTTCGGGAAAACACCGACGCTCCTGCCATCCTGACAGACAAGATAAGCGTCTTCAAGACAGGTCAGATGCCGGGAATCTGTGCTGAAACAGACGGCGCCTTTCAGTGCAAAAGTGGTTGGATTCTGTGTCATATAATCTACCTCCTTTTTGATAAACGGAGCTTTCCGGACAAAAAAAATACCGAATATTTATGCCCGACAAGTTCCGTAGAGAACTTATAGACAACTATTACGGTAGTTGGTAGAAACGTCCAACCAATTATGGACCTATATAAGTTTCGTGATGTTGTTTATAAAATTATTATAAATTACAGGATGTTTTCTGTCAAATGCAAATTCAAGAATATATAGGATAATATTGCACAAAAATTTTACACAAAATTTTATACAAAGATTAAAAAGCAGAATTTCAGAGCGGATATAAAAAACCGACAGACGATAGACCGCCTGCCGGTTTGTAAGATTAATGATTATTTGTTGTTTTTATTTTTCTCTACTTCGAGTAATTTCATGGCACGAACTTTCAGCGGAAGACCAAACAGTGTGATGAATCCGTCTGCATCGTGGTGATCATACATATCACCTGTAGTGAAGGATGCAAGAGATTCATTGTACAGGCTGTATGGAGAAGTGGTTCCTGCCTTAATGATGTTTCCTTTGTAAAGTTTGAGTTTTACTTCACCGGTAACATATTCCTGAGTGGATTTTACGAATGCTTTGATTGCATCGCAAAGTGGTGTGAACCATTTTCCTTCGTATACGACCTGAGCAAACTGGCTGCCGAGTTTCTTCTTGGCTTCCATGGTATCACGGTCAAGGCACAGTTCTTCGAGCTGTTCGTGAGCAGCCATCAGGATGGTTCCGCCAGGAGTTTCGTATACACCACGGGATTTCATACCAACAACACGGTTTTCTACGATGTCGATGATACCGATACCATTTTCACCGCCGAGACGGTTCAGCTCTGTGATGATCTCAGAAACCTTCATTGCCTTGCCATTCAGTGTTTTTGGCACACCTGCTTCGAAAGTCATTGTGATCTCAGTTTCTTTATCTGGTGCTTTTTCAGGAGTAACACTTAATACAAGCATGTCATCATAGTTTGGAGCCTGAGAAGGATCTTCAAGTTCCAGACCTTCATGGCTGATATGCCATAAGTTACGGTCGCGGCTGTAGCTATGGCTTGCGTCGAACGGAAGATTGATTCCGTGAGCCTGGCAGAATGCGATTTCATCTTCACGGGACTGCATGGTCCATACATCTGTCATTCTCCATGGAGCAATGATCTTGATGTCCGGAGCAAGTGCCTTGATTCCGAGTTCGAAACGGATCTGGTCGTTACCTTTACCGGTAGCACCGTGGCAGATTGCAACGGCGTTTTCTTTACGTGCGATCTCAACAAGTTTTTTTGCGATTGCAGGACGTGCCATAGAAGTTCCGAGCAGATATTTGTGCTCGTATACAGCGCCTGCCTGTACGCAAGGCATTACGTAGTTGTCGCAGAAATCATCAACAATGTCTTCAATATATAATTTGGAAGCTCCGGAAAGTTTCGCTCTTTCGTCCAGTCCATCCAATTCGTTGCCCTGTCCGCAGTTTACACAGCAGCAGATAACTTCATAATCAAAAGTTTCTTTCAGCCACGGGATCAGTGCTGTGGTATCAAGACCACCTGAATATGCAAGTACAACTTTTTCTTTCATAATGTATTCCTCCTGAAAATAATTCTCTGCCTATTGGCAGATGCGCGAATGTTTGTTATTATAAAAGGTAAAGATTCATACGCTGATTTGATAAAGTATTGAATCTTCATGTTCTGTCGTGTTTCGACAAGAGATAATATACAACAATTTTTATAAATATGCAATACTAATATGCAAAAAAATAAAAGAAATTTTTGCATAAAAATGCACTATTAAATAGGAAACAACCTATAAAAATACACAAATTTAAGAAAAAAGAATGTAAAATCCATGAAAATTACGTATTGCATATTATGCATTAAGGATGTATAATTGGTACATCTTTATTCTAGGAGGAATGAGAAATGATCAAAGCAGGAATTATCGGAGCAACAGGATACGCCGGAAATGAGCTGGCAAGACTGCTCCTTGGACATAAAGAAGTAGAAGTGGCATGGTATGGATCAAGAAGTTACATTGATCAGAAATATGCAGATGTTTATCAGAACTTTTTTAAACTGATCGATGCAAAATGTATGGATGACAATATGGCAGCACTTGCTGATGAAGTAGACGTGATTTTTACTGCAACACCGCAGGGGCTTTGTGCATCACTTGTTAATGAAGAAATCCTTTCCAAAGCAAAGGTCATCGATCTGAGTGCAGATTTCCGTATCAAAGATGTGAAGAAATATGAAAAATGGTATGGCATTGAACACAAAGCACCGCAGTTTATTGATGAAGCGGTTTATGGCCTGTGCGAGATCAATCGTGAGGACATCAAAAAAGCAAGACTGATTGCGAATCCGGGATGTTATCCGACATGTTCGACTTTATCAATTTATTCGCTCCTTAAGGAAGGACTGATCGATCCGAATACGATCATCATTGATGCAAAATCCGGAACTTCCGGAGCCGGCAGGGGCGCAAAAGTAGCGAATCTTTACTGTGAAGTAAACGAAAATATCAAAGCATACGGTGTGGCAACGCATCGTCATACACCGGAAATCGAAGACCAGCTCGGTTATGCATGTGGACAGGAAGTGCTGATCAACTTCACCCCACATCTGATCCCGATGAACAGAGGTATTCTGATTACAGCATATGCTTCTCTCAAAAAAGAAGTTTCTTATGAAGAAGTAAAGGCTGTTTATGACAAATATTATGAAAACGAGACATTCGTACGTGTCCTGGACAAAGATGTATGCCCACAGACAAAATGTGTAGAGGGAAGCAACTATGTGGATGTAAACTTCAAGATCGATCCGAGAACAAAACGTGTCATCATGATGGGAGCAATGGATAACCTTGTCAAAGGTGCGGCAGGACAGGCTGTGCAGAATATGAACCTGATGTTTGGATTTGACGAGGCAGAAGGACTTCATCAGATTCCGATGCTGCCGTAAAGGAACAGCATTATATATGAAAATGTTTTATAACGCAGAGAGGAGCGTATTATTATGAAGATTATTACCGGCGGAGTTACCGCAGCGAAAGGCTTCCAGGCAGCATCTGCAGCTGCCGGAATCAAATATCAGGGAAGAACAGATATGGCAATGGTTTACAGCGAGAAACCATGTGTGGCAGCAGGAACTTTTACTACTAATATCGTAAAAGCAGCTCCGGTCAAATGGGATCAGGATATCGTGTACAATCATCCGGGCGCGCAGGTGATCATCTGCAACAGCGGTATTGCCAATGCATGCACCGGCGAAGAAGGATTTGGTTACTGCCGTGCGACTGCGAAAGCGGCAGCAGAAACTTTAAATGTAGATGAAAATAGCGTTCTGGTTGCATCTACCGGTGTTATCGGTATGCAGCTTCCGATCGAAAAGCTTTCTGCCGGTGTCAAAGCAATGGCTCCGAAGCTTCAGGGAACACTGGAAGCAGGAAATGATGCGGCGAAGGCAATCATGACAACTGATACAAAAGAAAAAGAAGTGGCTGTAGAGATTGAGATTGGCGGTAAGACTGTTACGATCGGTGGTATGTGTAAAGGTTCCGGAATGATTCATCCGAATATGTGCACCATGCTTGGCTTTGTCACCACAGATGCATGCATTTCAAAGAAACTTCTGCAGGAAGCACTGAGTGAAGATGTAAAAGATACCTATAATATGGTATCTGTTGACGGCGATACTTCCACAAATGATACCGTGCTTCTGCTTGCAAACGGTATGGCAGAAAACCCGGAGATTAATGAGAAAAACGAAGATTATCAGAAGTTCTGTGAGGCATTGAATTATATCAATACTACACTTGCAAAGAAAATTGCCGGTGACGGTGAGGGTGCAACGGCGCTGTTTGAGGTCAAGATCATTGGTGCCGAGAGTAAAGAACAGGCAGTAACTTTAAGTAAATCCATTGTTACGTCTTCGCTGACTAAAGCAGCAATTTACGGACACGATGCAAACTGGGGAAGAATCCTCTGTGCTATGGGTTACTCAGGCGCACAGTTTGATCCGGAAAAGGTTGACCTCTATTTCGAGAGTAAGGCAGGCAAGATTCAGATCATCGAAAACGGTGT
>CAKROE010000087.1 GCA_934371915.1 uncultured Blautia sp.
CTATAATTCGACCAGATAAAACAAATCGCCATATTTGTCTATGACAAACATGGCAATTTTCTCTGGCTGCCGTATTCACTTCAGGAATTTGTGACCTTCTCAATTCTAAGCATACGATATCCAATACCAATATGCGTCTGGATATATTGCCCCCCATTTTTCTCAGGTTCCAGTTTTTTCCGCAATGTTGCCATAAAAACCCTGAGAGAGGCAACGTCATTTTCCGAACATCGTCCCCAAATCTGCCGGGTAATATAAGTATGTGTCAATACCCTTCCCACATTGCGGGATAAAAGGCAGAGCAGCTTATACTCAATGGGCGTCAAATGTAGTTCTTCTCCCTTCAGATATGTGCAGCCGGCCGTATAATCTATTTTTAATTCACCGTTTTCAAAAACAGAGGTTTCCGGCTGCATCAGCCCCTGCATCCAGTGCTTCTATTTTGTCCGTATCCTCACTTCTGGCACTGATCACAATAATCGGCATATTCGACCAAGTACGAATTTTCTTTATTACCTCTACTCCTTCTATATCCGGAAGACCCAGCTCCAGAAGGACAATATCCGGATTATGGGACGAAGCCTCCAGAATGGCTGAAGATCCGTTTTCTGCCGACAGATATTTATAGTCATGTGTTTTTAATGTAGTAATGATCAGGGTTCCGTTATGCGCTTCTATAATAGAATGACAAAGCGCCAGACCAAGTCCCAGGCTCCGGTGACTGTCTGCAACTGTTGTTTTCCCTGTATAAAACATCTCAAAAATATGTGGCTTCATTTCTTCCGGAATCCCGGGACCGTTATCTTCTACACTTATCTGTGCTTTCCTCCCTGTTCTGATTCCCCGTATGCAGATTACAGAACCTGGTGGCGTATATTTTATTGCATTATCAATTAAATTTACCAGAACCTGTATAATAAGCTGTACATCCATACGTACAAGAACAAGTTCTTCACAGTCTTCCACAATTTTATAATCATCATGTTTCCGGCTGATATGGCGCAGCGACTCTGCAATCACCTCATCTAAAAGTGCTTTTGAGATCTTAAATATCTCTCGCGCACCGGGCGAATCAAGGGAAGTGTTGCAACAATTGGAAATGTTCTTAAGATCAAACCTATTCTAAGAGGAAATAAAGATGGTTATATTGTCACTTATAAAAATGTTCGTGGGCGTAAAGCAGCTTTAAACACTCTTATAAATCTGGTCTGCAATAATATTATAAATCCAGAACAGCAGCTCATCGGTATTGCCCATGCAGATGCCTATGAAGATTCCCTTTATGTCATGGAGCAAATACAGAAAAAAATCAAAGTACGAGATTTTATCAACACTTCCTATGATTTCTGCACCGGTAGTCATGTCGGACCTGATACAATCGCACTTTTTTCCTTGCTAAAGATAGAGAATTGTCCCAAAATTAACTCAACATACTATACCCATAAATCCGTTATCTCAAAAGGCAGTCGTGAAGCCCATAAATGATGTTTTCACGACTGCCTTAGTTTTGCAGATTATTTAATTCAGCTATTCACCAACCGGTCACATTCCTGTACAATCACATTTTTTGCATACAAAATCATCTGCATATCGTATTAAATAACTCTCTCCGCTACACTGTCTCTTTACAATCACATCAAACCAGTTATCCAATACATAGTGCAGATATATGTTTGCAAGCTGGACTTACGCTTTCTACGTAATTTGGATCTAATTGTAAACCTATTTTAATTATTCGGTTGACATTTTGTACTTTTATGTGTTAAAGTGATACCCGTAGCAAAAATCAGAGGGCTTTTCCCCATGCCTGAAGGAAGTGGGGAAGGCCTGTGACAAACGAAAGGAAAATTTATGAGTTCCGAATTTTATGAAAAAGAGATACCGGCTCTTTCCAGAGAGGATGCGATTGCGATTCTGAATACTCCGGATGAAGAACTGGATGCGCTGATCGATCGCGCGAAGAGTTTACGATATCAATATAAGGGAAATCGTGTAAGCATTCATATTCTTACTAATGCCCGCAGCGGAAACTGTTCCCAGGATTGTGCTTACTGCGCACAGTCATGCCGCTCTACCGCAGATATTGATAAATACAAATGGGTAGATGAAGATAAGCTGTATCAGGATAATGACTTTGTAAACAATTATCATTTATCCAGACACTGCATCGGTCTGAGCGGTATGAAATTTACAGATAAAGAAATAGAAGAGCTTGCCCGCCGAATCCGTAAGATGAAAGAACACGGAACACATCTCTGCTGCTCGATTGGTTTTCTGACAGAAAAACAGGCCCGAATGCTCAAAGAAGCCGGTCTGGACCGAATAAATCACAATCTGAACAGCAGCCGCTCTTATTACCATAATATCTGCAGTACACATACTTTTGAGCAGCGTGTACAGAATATCCACATGCTGCAGAGACTTGGATTCGAAATCTGCAGCGGCGGAATCATTGGCATGGGCGAAAGTAAAGAAGATGTAGTTGACATGCTTCTTGAACTGCGCGAAATCCAACCGGAAGCACTGCCAGTCAACTTCCTCCTGCCGATTAAAGGAACACCGCTTGGAGATGCCGATATCTCCATACTGACAACCGAATACTGCATGAAAGTCCTCTGTCTTGCAAGACTTCTCGTACCAAAAGCAGATATCCGCTGTGCCGCCGGAAGAGAAGTATATTTCAAAGGGGAAGAAAAGAAACTGCTCAGTGTGGTCGACTCTATCTTTGCCTCAGGTTATCTGACAGAAGGCGGTCAGGGAATCGAAGATACTCTTAAAACTATCACAGATGCCGGATTTACTTATGAAATTGAATCCGCATAACCGACAAACTTTAGAAGGAGAATTTTTAACATGAACCAGACACAAAGCATTACTGCACCCCGCAGCAAAACCTACGAAATAACCATGACCGCACTGATGGCAGCGGTCACCTGCATTCTTGCCCCATTATCCATCCCCATCGGACCGGTTCCAATCTCATTTACCAATCTGGCGATTTATTTGTCCCTGTATCTTCTCGGATGGAAAAAAGGAACCATCAGCTATCTGATCTATCTTCTGCTCGGTCTCGTCGGTCTCCCGGTATTCTCCGGATTCACAGGCGGTCCGTCCAAGCTGGCAGGTCCTACAGGCGGATATATCATCGGATTTATCGTAATGGCAGTCATTGCCGGACTGGTAATCGACAACTGCCGTAAACCATGGATTCAGCTTATCGGCATGATTGTCGGAACCATCGTATGTTACCTTTTCGGAACCATATGGTTCTGCCTGGTCGCAAATTACACTTTCAAAGCGGCCCTTGCAGTCTGCGTAATCCCCTTCATCCCGGCTGATCTGGTAAAAATGATCATTGCCATGATTATCGGACCAATGATAAAGAAGAGAATACGTTAATACTTCCTTATGAACCTGACGGAATCCGCACGATCAGTTTCTGCCCGTCTTTTTGCACCAGAGTCAGTACCGGTATGTGTTTTTTTCGAAGTGAATGCACGATCGGATATGTGGCGAACAGATTTTCTCCCACAAAAACTGCCTCTGGTTTGTATTTCAGGATTTTCCTTATCTGTTCTTTGATCAGACTTTTCCACTCCTGCTTCTCCATTGCAACCTCACCATAGATTCCCTGAATTTCAAGTTCCGGAAGCTCAGGGACCTCGAGATGTGCCACTTTTGCAGATGATAATCCCGGTAACTGTACGAGAAGTTCATCCGCTTCTTCTGTTCCGCCTAAGTTTACGATCACCGGTTTTTCCTGAAACTGTTCCATGCTGATATGGCATGCCTGCACAGCATCGGCAAGCTCTCCCGTCGTCATAAGAAATCCGCCTTTGTGGCAGAAGCCTGCTGACTTTAATCCGGTCACTGCGGCCAGTTCTTCGTTTTCAAGTCCAAGCCACTCCACCGGAAAGCTGCATTTATAGTTCATGGAATATTCTTTTTTCTGTGGCTGAATACAATAGCCGCCTCTGTTTGATGGAAAGATCACAAATGCAATTTCCGTTTCGGAGAGAAATTTCTGGCACGGCACAAATTCCGGAAGAATCAGAATACGTGCATCATCTCTGTGTTTTTCTCTGTCATGCACTGCCTGTTCATGGTGGGCATAAATTTCTTCTACACGTTTGTCCGCGCGTTCGTTTCCTCTGAAACGTTCGAATTTATTTTCCAGAATCATCCCTGCGACACTTACTGCCTGAAAAAATGCTTCGTCATTGCTTCCTTCTGCATCCCATGTCGGGTTGAAATTGCCGATCAGTGTGGCAAGCTCGTTCTTTTCACCTGTATTGTCATTGTTATCAAGTGGCTGCACGAAGGATTCGTCGAATTTCTGCGCAAGTTCTTCCCCAAGGATGTCTGCGCCAAGCTCCTCCCATAAAAGACCAAATGCAGCGTACGGAATACCGTTTTCGCGGATCTTGCTGTCTTTCTGGTGATGATCATACTGTCCTCTTCCGATGTCAAATACGATCCCGTCAAAATCTTCCGGTACACGATTGCCGCGTGTGATCATAATTTCCGGGTTCAGATATAATAATAACGCTGCCGAAAAAACATCATCTGCGTGGAATTTTCCGCTGTGAGTAAATGCAGCGGCGCCCGGGCGGTGGATCTGGTATAGTAAATTATTCATGTATATTCTCCTGTGAGTTGGGTTTTTTGTAGTAAAATAAGATCTTTTCAGTATAGCACAGAATTGCAATTACTTATTTTTTTCTTTATTTTCGCTGATGCTGATACATCCTTTGAATACATTCAGAACGCTTTCCACATCAAGCGGCTTTGCAATATGGCAGTTCATGCCGGAAATCCGGCTGTTGATGATATCTTCGGCAAATGCGTTTGCACTCATTGCTATGATCGGAATCGTTCCTGCATCTGGTCTTTGCATGGAGCGAATTTTTCTGGTCGCATCCCATCCGTTCATATTTGGCATCATGATATCCATGTAAATCACATCATAATATCCCGGTTCATTTTCTTCGAAATTTTTTACAGCTTCCAGACCGTCTGCTACACAATCCACTATAATTCCATGATCTTCCAGCATAAATTTTACAATTTCCATGTTCAGTTCATTGTCCTCTGCAACAAGTGCACGTTTTCCTTCTAAAGATATTCCCTCACGCACTGTTCTTTTTTCAAATGGCTCTGTTGTACCGATTCTGAACGGAACTGTCATGATCACGGTCGTTCCGACTCCTTTTCTGCTCTCCAGTTCTATCTTACCACCAAGATGCCCGACAATCTTCTTTGCAATTGAAAGTCCCAGGCCGGAGCCCTCATACTGTGTCCTGCTGGTTTGATTTTCCTGCGAAAACATCTCAAATGCATGCCCGATAAATTCCTCACTCATACCGATTCCGTTATCTGCACAGCCGAACTCACACAGCACATGTTCGTTATCCGCTTTCTTTTGCTTACACCATACCTTTACACAGCCTCCCGGATTCGTGAACTTCACTGCATTATCTAAAACCGCGGCAAGCAATCTTTCCAGATACACAGGGTTCCCACTCAGGTTCACATATGTTAAATCTAAATTTTCCCAATCTACTATATAAGAAACATTTTTCTTCTCCGCCAGTATCTGCCTTTCAGTGTTCGCCTGCTTCAGCACATCTGCAAGATTAAACGAGATTTCCTTGTCTGTATACTCCTCTGCTTCCAGCTTATTCATCTCCAGAATATTATTCACAAGAGAAAGCAGGTATTTTGATGATTCCATCATCTTATCTCTGAATTTCTGCTGCATTTCAAGATTATCCGGGTAATGGTTTGCCTGATCGAGCATACCCATGATCCCGTTTAGCGGTGTGCGGATGTCATGACTCATATTCGATAAAAATCTGGTTTTCAGAGCGGCGTCCTTTTTGGCTTCTGCTACCTGTGAAATCAGCATCTGCTCCTTTTTCTTTGCATCACTGACACTTCTTATCGCACAGAGAACATGTGTCAGCTTTCCGTTTTTATCTCGTTTTTTTTTCGATAAAACGGAGTTTGTGCCAGTTTCCGTCTTTCATCCGGTATTCCATCGCAATTGTTTCTTCCTTTTTCATCCGCTCCGGAAGTGTGGAAAGATCCGCAAATTTGAGAAAAGCTTCCTGATATTCCTCTGCAACAAAGTCTTTGCAGATTTTTTTGTTGCCCTGAGATACGCATCCGCTTTTCAAAAATTTCATGTGTACCCTGTCTCTGTTGGATATTTCCTCAAACCAGTCCGCTTCAATATCGATTCTTGAAATATACTGATATGTTTTTGCAATGGACGATATAATCTCATTGCTCAGTCTTGTTTCATCCAGTGCTCTCTGAAGTTTCTCCTGAATTGCTTTCTCTTTATAAAGAATACTGTCTATATTCCGGTATCCCAGAAAAATATAAAATTTGCTTTTGTCCGCCTTCTCTTTTACTGCGTAGGCTTCATAATAACTGTCTTTTCCTTCTTTTGAAACGCTGTGATAATGATATGTAATCTTCTCGTTCTCAAGAAGTCGTTTTTTCATATTTTTGCATAAATGCCAGTCCAGAAATTCTTCTCTGTCCTCTTTCAGTATAAATGCTTCGGCATATTGTTGAGCATATTCATCAAAAGCCGGAATTGTCCGCGCCTGTTCTGCAATCAATCTGGCATTCGTATTGGATACCATCCTCAGAATTTCATATTTTCCTGAATTGAGTTCTATATGATACAGAGAAACATACTCCGGCAATAATTTATTTAAAGCATATTCTTCTTTATGTGAAAACATCGTATCTAATCCTTTCAAAGTAACTCTGCCGGAAGCCCCTCTTTCCGTTAAAGTCTTTATCTGCTCCTGTCTGATATCTTTCCAGCTGCCGCATAATGCCTGATTTTTTTCAAGTATAGCATTTCTGCATAATATTTTCTACCCAAAAGAGCATCCTTATGTTTGTCTTCTGATCCCCGCTGCAATTACTTTTTCATAATCTGTTTCTCAACTTTCCACATGAATTTTTCCTGTGATCATTCCCATCCAGCAGGTATAAGTATATGAGCCTGCTTCTGTCGGGGTAAATTCGATCACATTTTCTCCCGGATTGAAGCTGTACTGAATGCCCAGATTCTGCTGTATGATAGAATAGTTACATCCATTGATGCTTCCGTCCGGTGCATCGATCGTCCATTCTACAGGCTCCCCTGCTTTTACCGTAATGTCCGGATAACTTCCTGCCTGCAGAGTGCTTGTCACATACTGGATGCCGTTTGTATCTGTAGTGCTGTTTGTGTCTGACTCGGTGCTTTGATCTTCATCTCCTGCTGAGCTGTCTGCAAGCGCACTCTCTGAATTTTTTTTTGGTGGGTTTATATTTTCTGTACTCGCATTTATGTTTTCTGTCATTAATGTCTCAGTAGTTTTACTGCTTATACCTGACAGCGTGCCGCCCTGTACCATCATGGAAAGTCCCATGACAACCACCAGAATCGAGCCGGCTTTCAGCACCTGTCTTGTAAATTTTTTGCCAAGCATTGACACTGCAGAACCAAATCCAAACATCAGCGGAACCGTACCCAGGCTAAAACAAAACATAGATACCGCCCCTGTCAGATAGCTTCCCGAAGCCAGCGCAACGATCTGCATAGACTGTAATGGTCCACACGGCATAAATCCGTTGCAGAGTCCGATTATAAATGGAGTTCTGCTTTTTCCTGCTGGTCTTGTAATTATATTTCTGCCAAAGTTCGGAATGCGTAATTTCAGTTTTCGAAGACCCGGAAAAATTCCCAGCATGTTTATTCCCATAACTACCATAATGATTCCGGCAAACAATTTCAGCATTCCCTGGAAGAAGGTAGAAGTCTGAATGCCGGCGCCGATTCCTGCAAGTGCTCCGATTGCACCAAGTATGCCTCCGATCACGGTATAAGAAATCACACGTCCAATGTTGTATTGCAGTGAATTACGGAACATTGAGCCATTTTTTTCACTTGACAAAGTCTGTGATAAATTAATTCCACTGCACATGGCTATACAGTGTACGGAAGTGATCAGTCCAATCACAAACAATGCTCCATATCCCATCTCACTGTCCGCAAGCTTTCCCGGTGCCAGACGGTTCAGAATTCCCAAACGCTGCAAAAGGAAAAATATTACTGCGATGATTGCAATTTCACGTACTGCCCGGATTATGTTTTCTTTTTTTGATGTGTTCTGAGTGGAGGCGCTGTAGCCCAGACTATTAATCCTCGCTATGATCTGCTCCATACTGATTTTTTTCGGATCATATGTTATTTCAGCAACTCCTGTCTCATAGCTGACGGAAGTTTCTGTGATTCCACTGGTCTGCTGCAGTGTGGATGCAATTCTGTTCTGACAGTTAATACAGGTCATTCCATTAACGTATATTTTCTGATGTTTCATTTTGTTTCCTTTCTGATGAAGTCAAAACAAAAGACTGTCACAATAGTTTATCTACTGTAACAGCCTTGTTTAACATATCTTTATGATAGGTTTATTGTAATAATCCTTTGTCGTACTGTCAATACTTTTGATTCACTTCACAGAATCTTCATTTTTGTTTGACATAAATGCTTCAGGCTTTAATCGCCCAGCGCATTTTTGTGGATCTGGCTCTGCCGTTCTGGGCACATTCCTGTGCGGACGGGCGAATCACATCTTTGGCATAGTCGGAATAGATTCCTGCTTTATAGCCCGCCTTAAGTGCTTTCTTTACAAGCTTGTCTTCTCCTGAATGGAACGTCAGAATTGCCACACGTCCGCCCGGTTTGAGGGCATCCGGCAGTTTTTCCATAAATTCATACAGAACTTCAAACTCTCGGTTCACATCGATACGCAGCGCCTGAAATACTCTCTGGCAGGTCTTGCGGACGGTATCTTTGCGTTCTTTTTCTGGAATAAAAGAAAGCGTCTTCTCGATGATCTCACGCAATTTTGTCGTAGTATCCACGCGATTCCCCTTGCGGATCTCGTCCGTGATTGCCTTTGCGATTTCCTCGCAATACGGTTCATCGGAATTTTCATAAAGCATTCCGGCAAGTTCATCACGACTGATTGTGTCAAGCTTCTCTGCCGCGCTGATTCCCTTTTCCTGATTCAGGCGAAGATCAAGCGGTCCGTCTGCACGGAACGAAAAACCACGCTTCGGATTGTCAATCTGCATGGATGATACCCCGAGATCTGCAAGAATAAAATCAAATCCACCGGCTTCCTTTGCAATCTCGTCGATCGTACAGAAATTCTGAAGTCTGACCGTCAGAATGTCCTCTCCAAAGCCCTGCTCTGCCAGACGCTTACGGGTCTTTGCAGATTCCTCCGGATCCACATCTGTTGCATACATATGGCCTTCAC
>CAKROE010000088.1 GCA_934371915.1 uncultured Blautia sp.
GGAACAGCCATGTTTGCATTGCTGGCATTAGGTGGAGATATAGGTTGTTCAGGAGGTCCTACATTGGTTGGAATGGTGTCAGGAGCTTTTGGGGATAACCTAAAGATGGGAATTTTGGCAGGAATTATTTTTCCAGTATTGCTGCTTGTAGGAATCATTTTTTGCAGAAAAACAAAAGGGGAATTCTCATGATAATGAAAGGCAAAATATTTATAGAAGAAGGCAAAGATGGTTTTTTGTATATCGTATTTGATGTCAGACAAAGGAAAGACGTAAACGGATTGACATTAGACATGATAGGAATGGGAATGGATGTATTGTATGAGCCAAGAATTGTATCTGGACGATATGAAAGTTGCGTTATATGTTGTGAAAAAATAGGCATTAAAATAGTTGCTTATCAATAATATAGGTAATTGCGAAACAAGTTCGCAATTACCTATAATCATCAGTTATAAAAATCAGAAGCATTTCAATCAGTTCACCATGTCGCTTTTATTTTGTGTTATACTATTTTATAAGATTTTCTTTCCCTTGTTTTTTCCCTTATCAGAGTTCGTAAACACTTATGGGACAATATAATACAAGGGAAACAATAAGGGAAAACTCACCTGCGACAAACTTAGTGTGTCCAAGGGGGTGAGGGATTTTCATATTATCGATCATCAGAAATATAGTCTTTGCAGTGACGGGTATCGGAGTCATTATTCTGTATGCGATTTCCGGAAATACAAATGGATATCATATGACAAGGATAATTTCAGCCAGAACTCTGGCAGATCCAGGTTATCCGAATCTTCAAACCCATGAGATAGAGCCATTATCCAGACGTTATGGAATGAAAGTGTGGCAATCTTATCTGGAAAATAAAAACTGAATATGGAACTAAAACACGAGCAGTTAGTCTATGAAAAACAGGCTGGCTGCTTTTTTCGTCGAGTGGTACAAGATGATAGAAAAAGAGTACTTAATTGTGTTATACTCAGTTTAAAGTATGGGGAGCTGCCTATAAGTAGACTTGTGAACCAAGAAAAAGTGGACATTCAGGACAAAAAAGTGGACATTGGGAATATAAAAGTGGACATTGAAATATAAATTCAAGAAAAAGAGGAGCAAGATATATGAAGGTACAGGAAAGACTGATCAGTTATGTGACGGTGCGGACCCCGAGCAATGAAGAAAGTGAGACGGTTCCGTCTTCGATGTGTCAGTTTAATCTGGCACGAAAGCTGGAAAAAGAAATGCAAGAACTTGGACTGACAGAGGTTGTTCTTGATGATAAATGTTATCTGTATGGGAAACTTCCGGCGACGAAAGGAAAAGAAAATATCCCGACACTTGGATTTATTGCACATATGGATACCGTATCTGATTTCTGTGATCACGAAATTCATCCGGTAATCACAGAAAATTATGATGGTGGAGAGCTTGTCCTTGGGACAAGTGGGCTGGTATTAAGTCCGAAGGAGTTTCCTCATCTTGCAGAATTGAAAGGTCGTACACTGATCACCTCAGATGGAACAACGATTCTGGGTGCGGATGACAAAGCCGGAATTGCGGAGATCCTGACTATGATCGAAAGAATCCAGACAGAAAAATTGCCGCACGGAACAATCTGCGTAGCATTTACTCCGGATGAAGAAATCGGAATGGGAGCAGAGCATTTTGATTTAGAACAGTTTGGCGCAGAGTATGCATATACACTGGATGGGGATTCAGAGGGAGAAATCCAGTACGAAAATTTCAATGCATGCAAAGCAGAATTTGAAGTTAAAGGCTTCAATGTACATCCGGGTGAAGGCAAGGACACGATGATCAATGCCAGCCTGGTTGCGATGGAAATCAATAATTGTCTGCCGTCTATGGAGACCCCGAGAGGAACGGAAGGTTATGAAGGATTTTATCATCTGATCAGTATGCAGGGGGAAGTCGGTGAAGCGAAACTTAATTATATTGTGAGAGATCATGATAAAGCAGGATTTGAGGCGAGAAAGAAAACACTCCGTCTGATTGAGAAAAACTTAAATGAAAAGTGGGGCGAAGGTACGGTAACACTCAAGATCACTGACCAGTACCGCAATATGAAAGAAATCGTGGAAAAGCATATGCACCTGATAAATCATGCAAAGAAAGCATGTGAGACAGCTGGTGTAACACCACTTGTTCTTCCAATACGTGGAGGTACAGATGGTTGTCAGTTAAGCTTTAAAGGACTTCCATGTCCGAATCTCGGAACAGGAGGACATGCTTTTCACGGACCTTATGAACATATCAGTGTAGAGGGAATGGAAAAGAGTGTGGAAATTCTTCTTGCACTGGTTTAAATTCCACTGCATGTTTCCTTTTCCAGAGTGGAAAAAGATTTCTCTGACAGATATAATTCCTGCGCTGTTCGATGCTGATCGCATGAAAGAAGGTCTTCCACATATCTGTATATTCATCTTCATAGGATTCTGTCTGGCGCAGAGTTTCGAATTCTTCGTCTGTCAGGTAACGCAGATAGTTTTCGCCGTCTTTTACGTGTACACAGGCCGTCTTGCGGTTATCATCAATGATCATCCAGTGTTCGGAAGGCATACGGTCTGAGAAATGGTTTCCGACCAACATAATCACGTCGTTTTTGGGCTCCAGATGACTGACATAAACTTTAGAATCCAGACTCTGAAAACGGGCAAATTCGCGGAAATGGTGTGCCTCATTCGATACTTTTCGGCGAATTTCCAGGAGTTTCATGACATGTGGATTGGTATATTGCCCAAGTACGGTGCTTCCGACGGCAAAACCCACACGCAAAAAGTTATAGATTGCCTGCAGAGAGTCCTCATCTGCACACAAAGTGGCATAGTAAATGTTCAGGTATGCTTCCTCGGAAATGCTTCTGCGGATGGAACGGATTACTTTTTCTGCTCTGGAGGCGTCTCCATCTATATGAATGTATTCATCAAATAATGTCTGCTGAAATATCGGTTCTTTTTTTAACTGAATCTGGTTATGGCCGATCCGCAGAGCCTCCGACCATGCGTCGTAAATACAGGTCATGATGTCTGTCAGGCGGTCTTCGCAAGTGTATACTTTCATATGTTTATCCTATTCCGAAATCGGCAAGGGTCATCTGAGAGTATGTCTCATTAGCATGCTGCATTTTCCAGAGATCCTTCGTATCTACATGAATTAATTGTCTGGTAATATAAGCCTCTTCGATGGGGGTATGATACATCTGCTTTCCTCCACAGGTAATAAAATAGTGTGCGCGTTTCAGTACGACACCCATTTTTTTCAGACTTTCGAAGGTTAAGCGTCCGTATTTCCGGGCATAGGTGATGCGGCCGGCTGATTTGGGACCGATACCGGGAACACGAAGTAAGGTGGCATAAGAGGCCGTTTCTACTTCTACCGGAAAATGTTCCAGATGGCGCAATGCCCAGTCACACTTTGGATCCAGCAGTTCATTAAAGTTTGGCTGAGACTCAGATAACAGTTCCGTTGCCTGAAAACCATAGAAACGAAGAAGCCAGTCTGCCTGATACAGGCGGTGTTCACGCAGAAGTGGTGGAGGTGTTCCGAGCTGAGGCAGGTTGGTATCGTCATTTAGGGGAATATAAGCGGAGTAAAAAACTCGTTTCAGATCGAATCCCTGATATAATGCCTGTGTCGTTTGCAGCAGGGTATAGTCACTTTCGCTGGTAGCGCCGATGATCATCTGGGTGCTTTGTCCTGCCGGTGCGAAGCTGCGCCTCAGATCGGACATGTCGAGAGGAGCCAGCTGACAGGCATTTTCCCAGGTCAGAGCATGTTTACAGAGTCTGTTTTCACCTGGAAAGGAAGATGTTTTTTGAAGATTCTTTTCAGAGTGAACACTGCCATTGAGCTGTGCATCTGTATTTTGCGCATCAAGTTTTTCCTTGAATTTATTCTTGGAATTATCCGAAAAAATACTATGGTTTAAAAACTGATTTCCACGGCTTCGTTCCATGTATGCAGATTTCCCGATTGCCATCCGGTGAGATGCAATCGTACTCTGTACTTTCCCCATAGGATTTAAGATGTTCTGCATGGTTTTATTTGGTGCCAGTGAACGCAGGGCATCCTCAGTAGGAAGTTCCAGATTCACACTGATACGGTCGGCCAGATAACCGGCTGCGGCAAGCAGTTCATCTGATGCGCCGGGAATTGTTTTTATATGGATATAGCCATTAAAATGGTACTTCGTGCGGAGAAGCAGCAGCGTCTCGCACATTTTTTCCATAGTATAGGTAGGATTGCGCAGGACGCCGGAACTCAGGAACAGTCCTTCGATATAATTTCTTTTGTAAAATTCAACGGTCAGTTCACAAATTTCCTGAGGTGTGAAAGTGGCGCGCTTTACATCATTGCCGGATCTGTTGATACAATATTTGCAATCATAGGCACAATGATTTGTCATCAGGATCTTGAGAAGGGAGATACATCTTCCGTCTGCAGCAAAACTATGACAGATGCCGCATGCTTCTGCATTGCCGAGCTCTCCTTTCTTTCCCCGGCGGCTGGAACCGCTTGAAGTACATGCAACATCATATTTTGCCGCGTCTGCAAGAATCTGTAGTTTCTCCTGTGTGGTGTAGTTTTCATTTATAAGTGCGGTGGTCATATTTGTATTATACAAACATCTGTTCGAAAATGCAAGAGAAAATAGAACAAATGTTTGCAAAACTATATAACCTTATTACAAAATGGTCTGTATAGTCAGTTTTACGGATTGATAATAAAGCGTTCCACGCGATCCATTGTAGTTTTCAGGATGGAGAGATCGGTCTGTACATCGCCGGTTTCCAGAGAATGGTTGGCATTTTTGGTGAGGAAAAGAGGAACTTCTTTTTGCGCTGCAAGTGCCTGAACAGAATCTGTTTCGGCCCATGGATCGGCAGTTCCGTGAAAGGCGATACTTCCCTGCAGTGGAAATGAAAAAGTTTCTGCCAGTGGAGTAAACAGGATGTTTTTTACCTTTAAATTGTGGCTGGAAGCATAGGCAGAAGATATGGCTGTGCCGATGCTTTTGGAAATAAAAAGAATGCTGCCGTAGGAACTCCAGTCAATGTCGTGCAGAAGCTGTTCTGTCTGTTCCGAGGCAAGTTCAAATGCCTGTTTCATTTTGGCAGAATCGCCCTTGATGTTTTCTGGGAGTGAGCCATAAGACACGGTCTGAATCTGATAGCCGTGTTTTTTTGCAAGACGGGTTGTGTAATAAAGAAGTGGTTTGTCAGCAGTATATCCGATGCCGGGAAAAATAACAGCCAGTTTCGGCGCATTTTTATCTGCTGTGGCCGTATATGCGGAAGCCTTGTCATAGAGCATCTGCTCATGAAGTTTTTCCTGAAGTTCCTTTAAAGTGGTGGAAGTCATGCAGAGATCTGACGGAAGGTAATCATAATCTGTGATGACACCGTTTTCTTCCGCAGAATAAACGATGTGTGAAGCACCCATGAGTTCCATATCTTCTTCAATATCTGAAAGTAATTCTTCGTATGTTTTCATTTTGATCAAATCCTTTTTTCAGTAATATAGGTTAAAAAACAAGATAATTATGGCATGTTTTAGCGGAGGTGGCAAGAAAATCTGTTATTTCTGCCGGTTGAGAGACTGCATAATGATATTGCCCGTTCACTCTTGTGATGGTATCATAAAATATGAATTACAAATATTTTCAGAGGAGAACTCAGATGGCAATATCACAGGATGAGACATTAAAAGGAAATGAAAAAATAGAAGAGGCAATTCTGGAACTGCAAAACGAAATTTCGCAGGAAATGCTGGCACATGTACTTACGGTTATCCGGCGGAGAATGAACGAAAACGGACAGGTGATCGTTGCCGTGGAGATGAATCCCGGAAATTCTCAGATGGCAGTAAAAAGTGTCCGGACTGAAGATGGAAAGTGTTGGTGGTATGCATTTACCAGTTTTGATGAGGAAATGAAAGGTCCGGAATCGGTGAAATCCACTTTTTTGACAGATATAGGGAAATTGTTTGATGCAGCAATGACCGTTCCGGAAATCGAGGGTGTGATTCTGAATCCGTGGAATCGTACGCTCATGCTTGATAAGCAACTGATCCGAATCATCAAACCGGAAAATAAGTAAATGATTATGTAAAAGGCAGTGAACTACATGAAGTAGCGACACTGCCTTTTTTATGTATTATTTCAGTTTTTCTTTTTCGGAATTAAGAAGATAAATTTCATAGCAAAAAATCCCCCTGCTCTATCTGGAAGTGCAGACTTTTGCACACCCATATATGGCATACTATACCTGACAGTTGAAAAGACCTTAAAAATCACAGAAACAGACAATAGAGATATTTTCAGAAAGGGCAGGGTAAATGGTATGAAGGGATATTTTGTTACGGATGGTTACATGGGAATGGTTGATGGAGTGTACCGTTTATTTGCGGATGAATCTGATTATTATGAATATATGAACGATTAGGTTGCTGTAAGCGGAGCAACAGTGATATGATCAGGAAAGAGGTGGAAACTTATGAGAGGAATATTTGGCGGTATGTTCGATTTTAACCATGACGGTAAAATGAGTGCACTGGAAAGCGCAGTGGAGTTTATGTATCTGGATGATCTTATAGCGGGGGATGAAGCAAAAACAGAGCTGGAACTGTCAGGGCTCGATCCGGAGGCACTTGAATTTATGGATGCGGAAGAACGACGCGAAACACTGCGAAATGCGGGACTTGATCCAGATGAATATGACTTCTGAGAAAAGATCCCGACAGAAAAATTATAAAAAGTGAAAGTAAGGAGTTACGTATGACAAAGAAAGAAGAAATACTTGCATATTGCATAAAAGAAAACAGGAAACTGACAGCAAAAGATATTCTCAGCGCTTTATATCCGGGGAAACCTCAGCCGTATATTAATACACAGATCAATGAATTGATAGCAGAGAGAAAACTGGTCCGGGAAGAGACCAGACCTTATACGGTGCATGTTCCGGCGCCTGATGAAGAAATCGGAGAAATTGTGGATCATTCGAGGAGCGTGAGAAATACGGGCAGTGTGCCGGGAGAACACAAAATACGGGGAGCAAAAAGAGCAGATGTGTTTCGTCCGTGCTCAGAGGAAGTGGAAAAATATCTGTCGGGCTGGAATGAACTGGAAAACTATACTTTGCAGGAACGGGCGTTGAATAAGCTTTTCTTTCAGACTTATCCATACAACACAGAAATCGAAGATGTTCTGGTAAAAGTTTCCGTGCTGAATGATTTTTACAGCACACAGATATTTTCAGTATATCCGGTTGCAAAACATATTTTAAATTTACATATAGATGAACGACTGGCAGCAGGAGATGTTACACTGGTAAATGAGATTGCATCGGTAACAATGGAAAGTGGTGTGGAGAAACACTTCTATTCTTTTGCAACAAAATACTGCAGTCATCATCAGCCGGAAAAATATGCGATTTTTGACAGCTATGTGGAGAAAGTACTGAAGTATTTTCGAAATGTGGACGGCTTCAGTGAATTTTCGGATTTCGAACTCAAAGATTATGCAATATTCAGCAGAGTGCTGGACGATTTTCGCAAATTTTATGACCTTAAACAATATGATCTAAAGCATCTGGATCGTTATCTGTGGCAGCTTGGCAAGGATAAATTTCCGAAAAAATACTATAAGTAGAATACCTTTATAAAATCTGCCCCTTTGCTTGCTTTTATCTGCCGGACGGGCTATACTGGTCAGATAGACTATTGTGAGAAATGGGAGGATTTTTACATGAAAATCGCAGTAACTTACGACAATGGTAATGTTTTTCAGCATTTCGGAAAGACAGAAGCCTTTAAAGTTTATGAAGTAGAGGATAAGAAGATTATTTCAAGTGAAGTGATCAGTTCTAACGGAACAGGACATGGTGCGCTGGCAGGACTTCTTGCAGAGCAGGGCGTGAATGTCCTGATCTGTGGCGGTATCGGCGGTGGTGCGCAGGCTGCACTTACCGAAGCAGGAATCGAGCTTTGCGCCGGAGCAAAAGGTAATGTGGATGAAGCAGTTGAAGCATATCTGAAGGGCGAACTGGTTTCTTCCGGAGTAAATTGTGATCATCACCACCATGAAGAAGGTCACTCCTGTGGAGATCATGGGGAAGGTCACTCCTGTGGGAGCAGCTGTGGCGGATGCGGTGCAAAAACTACTCTGACCGGACGAAATGTAGGCAAAACATGCCGCACACACTATAAAGGAACTTTCAACGATGGAACACAGTTTGACTCTTCTTATGACCGTGGTCAGCCGCTTGAATTTGTCTGTGGGGCAGGACAGATGATCAAAGGATTTGATGCGGCAGTTGCAGATATGGAGATCGGAGAAATCAAAGAAATCCATCTGATGCCGGAAGAAGCATATGGACAGCCGGATCCAAATGCAATCTTTACCATTGAGATCGCGCAGCTTCCGGGTGCAGAAGGACTTACTGTTGGACAGCAGGTATATCTTTCCAATCAGTATGGACAGCCATTCCCGGTAAAAGTAACTGCAAAAGATGAGACAAATATTACTTTCGATGCCAACCATGAGATGGCAGGTAAGGAACTGAACTTCAAGATTGAACTTGTCGAAGTAAAATAATCAGCCTGAGACAGAAACATGGCGCGGTTTTTGTCATATAATGTCGAACTGTTTTTATGGACGGAAAGACCATAACGTGCTACCATTAAAGAAATAAAGTTGTAACAATTCTACAGAGCATATCTTTTTCTTTAATGAGCAAGAGACTCATGTCTGACATTCAAAGACCGTTCTGGTTGATAAGGGAAATCTCCATGTTTCAGTCAATATTGTTGGATGGATTTCCACAGGAAACAAAATATGTACGAAAGAAAAAGACCAGAGCGAGAAGTTCTGGCCTTTTTCTGTAGAGGGTATTCCGTGAGGTGCTTTGCCATGAAGATGATAATATACAGAGACATGCAGAATCTCGTTGCATTGTTGATGGAGTGAAGATTATAATGAGGTAAATGGTAATTATCCGGCAGGTAGTAACTGTGAGGATGCTGACTCCAGACAGACCCTGCATACATTACAGGAAAAACGAAAGAGCGGTCAGAAAGGCGCGTGACAGAATGAATATCAATGAAATTGCGAAACTGGCGGGAGTATCCAGAGCGACGGTTTCCCGCTATCTGAATGACGGTTATGTCAGTGAGGAAAAAAAGGAGATCATTAAAAAGGTGATTGAGGAGACCGGCTACCAGCCTTCTGCACAGGCGCAAACACTCCGCACAAAAAAGACGAGTCTGATCGGTGTGA
>CAKROE010000089.1 GCA_934371915.1 uncultured Blautia sp.
ATCTCACGGCCGATAACGGTAAAGATCTGACCCTTTTTGGCATCATTTTTTTCCTGTTTGTGCTTTATGTTTGCGAATTTTGAAGGTCCTGACATGTTTCACTCTCTCCTTTTGTTTCTTTGTCATTTATTTTCTCGGCTCTGACCCTTCCGATCGTCCGGTTGCCCAGCGAAAGAATCTTAAATCTGTAGCCGTTTGCAACAATTTCTCTGTCGAGATCATCCTGGGTAGGAATGTGTCCCAGATGCTCCGTCAGATATCCGTTGAGTGTCTCCATCTCAACATCTCCGAAATCAATATCCAGTTCCTGCTCCACATCCTCAAGACTCGCAAGTCCGTCAATGATGATGCTGTTGTCCACCTGAGGCCGGAATGTATCTTTGCTTTCATCGTACTCATCAAAAATATCACCGACGATCTCTTCCAGAATATCTTCCATCGTCACAATACCTGCTGTCTGACCATATTCATCCACCACAACCGCCATATGTACCTGTCTGGCCTGCATGGTACGAAAAAGCTGACCGATGTGTCTGGTCTCCGGAACAAAAGTCACTTTACGTATCAATCCCGGCAGTTCTTTTAATGGTTTGAACTTCGCCCATGAATTCTGTGTAAAAAATTTCAGTGCATCCTTATAATGGATCAGTCCCCGGATATCATCCATATCCTCTCCGCAGACAGGATAGCGGGAATTACCTTCCTCCATCATATGTTCTACAACATCTTTGAGCAGATCATCCAGCGCAAACGCTGCCACATGGCTTCGATGCGTCATGACCGCCCCCACTTCCTTATCCTCGAAAGCAAAAATATTCTGGATCATTTCTGCTTCATCCTTGTGAAGGACACCTTTCTCATGTGCCTCATCCACCATGGAAATGATTTCTTTTTCGGTCACTGCATCCTGCTGCTTCCCATGAAAAATATGTGTCAGTTTATCAAATATCCCTGATTTTTTCTTTACATGCCCCTCCTCAAGGGGCAGGCGACTGCCATCGTCCATTTTGTTTCCTTTTCCTTCCACAATCTGTCTTACTGATTTCAAATGTAAAATATACGTAACTGTGAAGGTACTGAACAGTTACAAATCTGCATAATTACTGATAAAATATAGCACTTTACTTTCCATTCGTCAAGGATAACACCCTTAAACAGCTAAAAAGTAAGCTCCAGACTGATCTCAAGGGCATGATTTACCCGGTCAAGCATCACCTGATCCAGATGACAGACCTTATCTTTCAGACGTTTTTTGTCAATAGTACGCAGCTGTTCCAGTAAAATCACGGAATCTTTTTCGATTCCATATGCAGATGCATCGATCTCTATATGCGTCGGCAGCTTTGCCTTATTCATCTTTGATGTAATCGCCGCGCAGATCACCGTAGGGCTGTGACGGTTGCCGACATCATTCTGAATGATCAGGACCGGACGCACACCGCCCTGTTCACTTCCGACAACCGGTCTTAAATCTGCGTAAAAAATATCCCCTCGCTTAATTACCACACAATCACACTCCGATTCTTTTTTCTCTGGAATTAGTATTTCCATTTTTCTTCTGTGTATACATGCGTGGTATTTTCACTGCATCCTTATGGGGCTGCAGGTATCTTTCCGAACTGTCCCCACAATCCGGAGGTTTATTTAAAGAAGGTCAGATCTCCCCATTCTCTGCCGTCTTTTATATAGACTCTCGGTACACGTTTGCTGATGTCACATGCAAACTCATAAGAAAATCTGCCTGACAGATCACCAAATGTCTCAATACTGATAAATTCATCTCCGTCTTTTCCAATCAGGGTAACTTCATCCCCGTGTTTTACCTCCGGAATGTCTGTCACATCTACCATAAACTGATCCATGCAGACTCTTCCGATGATCGGAGCTTTCTGTCCGCGGATCAGAACCCAGCCTTTATTGGAAAGGCTTCTCGGATATCCATCTGCATAACCTACCGGGATCGTTGCCACACGCAGATCCTTTTCAGATGCAAAAGTACCGCCATAACTGATCGGTGTGCCTGCCGGAAGATCTTTGACGTATGATACGTGGCTCTTTAATTCCATTGCAGGAATCAGTTTTACAATGTCTCTCTCTACTTCGTTTGACGGATAAATGCCATAAATCGTAATACCGGCTCTTACTGCATTTAAGTTTGCCTCCGGAACACGAATGATGCCGGCACTGTTGGAGCAGTGTTTCATCGGAATCTCTACTCCTGCTTTTTCGAGAAGCTCTGCAAATGCAAGATAACGGTTCAGCTGTGTGATCGCAGGAGAACGGTCTGTCTCGTCTGCTCTTGCAAAATGTGTAAACATACCTTCGATCTCTACATTCGGAAGAGCTGCGATCTTTTTGATCGTCTCTACACTTTCCGGTACATCGGCAAATCCGATACGGCTCATTCCCGTATCCAGTCCGATATGAATATGTACCTTCCTGCCCTGACGGACAGCTTCCTCGGAAAGTGCCACAGCCATCTCATATTCACAGACCGTCATACGTACTTCATGTGCGATCAGTTCTTTATAATATTCTTCAAAAACAATTCCAAGAATCAGAATCGGTTTTTCAATACCTGCTTCTCTTAACTGGAGTGCTTCCTCCGGTGTGGCTGTCGCAAATCCCCAGATATACTCATAATCCCCGATCAGACGCGCAATTGCTTCCGCACCGTGTCCATAACCGTCTGCCTTGATAACAGCAACGATCTTTGTTCCTTCTGCGATATTTTTTTTCATTTCTTTGAAGTTGTGTGCAATTGCATCCAGTGAAACAACCGCCTTCACTCTGTCAAATTTTTTCATGATAAAACTCTCCTTTGTATTTCAAAACTTTGTTTCTCAAAAGTTCTGTTGTTCTTTTAAAATTTCCGCAACACCACAGGCTATATCTCCGGCCTTCATACCGGCCATGCCTTTTCTCATTGCAGCCTGATCACCGCCCGCTCCGTGAAGCAGGACACCAAGCGCCGCATAAAATCCGGTATCTTTCTCCTCAACAAGTGTTTCCAGATACATTGCCTGCACACCGGCAAGCACCCCGGACAAAACATCTCCGCTTCCGGCTGTCGCCATACCGGCATTTCCTGAAAGGCTGATCCATACACGCCCATCCGGTGCAGCAGTCACCGTGCACGCGTCTTTCAGCACACATACCGCCCCGGTCTCCGCCGCGAGCGCACGTGCTGCACCTGCCCGGTCATTCTTTAATTCTCTGATTGCTTTACCTGTCAGACGGCTCATCTCACCCATATGCGGTGTCAGGATCACATGGCTGCCCAGATAATTTTTCCATTTCGGATTCTCTGCCAGAAGATTTAGTCCATCCGCATCCAGCACAACCGGTTTCTTTTCCTGCTTTGCTTTTTTAAGGAAAAACTGCACTTTATCGGCCGCCCTCATCGACATTCCGATTCCCGGTCCGATCACCAGCACGTCACACCAGGTAAAATCCTTTTCCCAGTCACCGGCGCACGAAATCATTGCCTCCGGAAGCATCGTCTGAAGCGGAATCCGGTTTTCCTCCGGTGTTACGATTTTTACCATCCCCGCACCTGTCGCAAACGCGCCCGATGCACTTAAAAACGCAGCCCCGCACATGCCCGGACTTCCGGCAGCCACCAGAATTTTTCCAAAAGTACCCTTGTTTCCGTCTGCCTCTTTCTCTGGCAAATCACGCAGATCCGATTTTTCCATTGAAAACAGTTTCGGCTCTGCTCCGTCTTCTCTGTAGATGCCAACATCTGCGACAACGACCTGTCCGGCAAGCTTTCTTCCCGGATACAGGCAAAGCCCTGCCTTACGAAAAGCAAACGTCACCGTAAGATCTGCACGAAATGCAATTCCAAGTTCAGCACCGCTATCACCATCCACTCCCGAAGGCAGATCGACAGCTACTTTCCATCCGGGCATCCCATTCAGTCCTGCGATCAGTTCACGGTATTCACCCTTTATTTCTCTGGTCAGTCCAACGCCGAAAATGGCATCTACTATAGTAGTATATTCCTCACTATACAGGTTATTCACAACAGGCACCTGATAATTTGCGGCAATCCGGCACTGTCGCTTCATTTCTTCCGTCCTGTGATCCGGATTTCCTGCCAGATAAATTGTGCTCTGATAGCCGTGCTGATGCAGGATACGCGCAATAGCCACACCATCCCCGCCATTATTTCCACTTCCGCAGACACACAGGATCTTTTGCTTTTTATTCTCTGTTGTAAATCTCTTTTCCAGTTCTTCTACGACTTTCAGAGCCGCCCGCTCCATAAGCACACAGGACGGTACTCCCATCCTCTCAATCGTGTAACTGTCACAGGATTTCATTTCCTGGCAGGTCACTACCTGTTTCATCCGGTCACCTCCTGCTTATAACAATAGAAAGGCCATTACACAGCATCCCCTGAAAAGGAGCCACGTAACAGCCTGTCCTGAATTATTTCTCATCATCCACATGTTCCTGCCGATACTGGCTGAGATTATATGATAATGTCATCAGGCTTTCAGAAAGATGAACATTCTCAACAATTACACCATCCGGTGTATCCAGATCTACATGTGCAAAATTCCAGATTGCCTTGATTCCATTTTCGATAAGGATATCTGCCATATCTATCGCTTTGTTTTTCGGCAATGTCAAAATCGCGATCTCCACATTATTTTCCTTAAGGAAAAATGGCAGATCACTGATCATCTGAATTTCAATTCCTCTTACCGCAATGCCCTCGAGCACCGGGTTTACATCAAAAATACCAACAAGTTTGAATCCACGTTTCTCAAATTCTACGTAATTGGCAAGTGCCTGACCGAGATTACCAGCACCGACAATAATCATCGGATGCACCGTATCCAGTCCAAGGATCTTACCAATCTCTGTATATAAATATTTTACATTATATCCGTAACCCTGCTGTCCAAATCCCCCGAAGTTATTTAAGTCCTGTCTGATCTGTGATGCCGTCACGCGCATTTTCTTACTAAGGTCATTTGAAGAAATACGCTCTACATTATCCTCCAGAAGTTCACCCAGGTATCTATAGTAACGTGGCAGTCTCTTGATCACAGCTTTTGAAATCTGTTTTGCTTCCACCGTTGTCCCTCCTTACACTTTCCCGTTAATTATAACGAAATGACATTTTATTGTCAATCTTTGTTGTGAAATCCGTACAATTTTTGCTGTTTTTCTTTACAAAAAAAGTTTTTACTTTTATAATCATTACGGTATATTTACAATGGAGGAAAGATTATGATCTTATCATGTCAGGGCATCTCGAAATCCTTTGGTGAAAAAGTGATTCTGGAAGATGCCTCATTTCATATAGAAGAACGCGAAAAAGCTGCTCTGATCGGTAACAATGGCGCAGGCAAAACCACACTTCTCCGTATCATCATGAACGAACTGCATGCTGATTCCGGTCAGGTCGTCCTGATGAAGGACAAGCAGATCGGTTATCTCGCACAGTATCAGGATGTACAGGGACATCGTACCGTCTACGAAGAACTGCTCAGCACCAAACAATACATCATCGACATGGAAGAACGCATGCGTTCCATGGAGCTTGAGATGAAACACGCTTCCGGCGAAGAACTGGATCGGCTGATGAACAGTTACACCCGTCTGACACACGAATTTGAGCTTGAAAACGGTTACGCATACAAGAGCGAGCTGATGGGTGTCCTGAACGGTCTCGGTTTCACCGAAGAGGATTTCAACAAACAGGTCGCCACTCTTTCCGGCGGTCAGAAAACGCGTGTCGCCCTCGGTAAACTGCTGATCTCCAAACCGGATATCCTGCTTCTCGACGAGCCGACCAACCACCTTGATATGGAAAGCATTGCCTGGCTGGAAACTTATCTTCTGAATTATCCGGGCGCCGTATTCATCGTTTCCCACGACCGTTATTTTCTCGATAAAGTAGTAACTAAAGTCATTGAGATTGAAGTCGGCCACGTCCGTATGTACAGTGGAAACTATTCCGCCTACGCAGAAAAAAAGGCACAGCTCCGTGATGCCCAGTACAAAGCCTACCTGAATCAGCAGCGCGATATCAAGCATCAGGAAGCTGTCATCGTCAAGCTGAAATCCTTCAACAGGGAAAAATCCATCAAGCGCGCCGAGAGCCGTGAGAAAATGCTGAACAAAATCCAGCGGATCGAAAAACCGCTCGAAGTCCAGAGTCAGATGCGTCTCTCTCTCGAACCACGTGTAGTCAGCGGAAATGACGTTCTGACTGTCGAAGAACTTGCCAAGAGCTTTCCGCAGCAGAAACTTTTTTCCAATATCTCTTTCCAGATCAAACGTGGTGAACGTGTCGCGCTGATCGGCAACAACGGTACCGGCAAGACCACGATGCTCAAGATCCTCAACGGGCTTCTCGATGCCGATGCCGGAAGTTTCTCACTCGGAGCAAAAGTACAGATCGGATATTACGATCAGGAACATCATGTTCTGCATGCTGAGAAAACTATTTTTCAGGAAATTTCCGACACGTATCCGACTCTCACAGAAACAGAGATCCGCAATATGCTCGCGGCATCTTTGTTTACCGGTGATGATGTTTTTAAAGAAATCTCCGCACTTTCTGGTGGCGAGCGCGGCCGTGTATCCCTGGCGAAGCTAATGCTCTCCGAGGCAAACTTCCTGATCCTCGATGAGCCGACCAACCACCTCGACATTGCTTCGAAAGAGATCCTCGAAGAAGCGCTGAACAGCTATACAGGAACCGTTCTTTACGTATCACATGACCGATATTTCATCAACCAGACCGCAACACGTATTCTGGATCTGACCAATCAGTCAGTTGTGAATTACATCGGTGATTATGATTATTATCTGGAGAAAAAAGAAGAACTGACTGAGAAATATGCCCCGTCTGCTGCAGAAACTTCCGCTGAAACCAAAGAAGAAACACCTTCCGAGGGCAAGCTCACATGGCAGCAGCAAAAGGAAGAACAGGCACGCAAACGCAAACAGGAAAACGAGCTGAAAAAAGTTGAAAAACGTATCGAAGAACTCGAGACACGCGACAAAGAAATCGACGACACTCTGATTCTGCCGGACGTGTGCACCAATGTCGGACGCTGCGCAGAGCTGAGCCGTGAAAAAGACAAAATCCAGCAGGAACTTGAAGAATTATACGAAAAATGGGAAACTCTTGCATAAGTCTCCCACAATTCAAAGATATGAGCCATTGTATCATCATCTGGTACAATGGCTCATTTTTCGTTTAATTATAACATTTTTTCAAGTTCTTCTCTGATAGCAAGGATGAAGTCACGGCTGTTCAGTACCGTCGGATTTTCGATGCTGGTGATCAGTGCAAGGTCTTTGGTCATCTTGCCGCTTTCAATTGTAGAAAGAGTTGCTTTCTCCAGTTTGTCCGCAAAATCAGAAAGCTCCTGATTGCCGTCCAGTTCGCCACGTTTGCGGAGTGCTCCTGTCCATGCAAAGATCGTTGCTACGGAGTTCGTAGAGGTCTCTTTACCCTCCAGATGACGATAGTAATGTCTCTGAACAGTTCCGTGTGCAGCTTCGTATTCGTAATAACCCTGTGGGGAAACCAGTACAGAAGTCATCATTGCAAGTGAACCAAATGCGGAAGAAACCATATCGCTCATAACGTCTCCGTCATAGTTCTTGCATGCCCAGATAAATCCGCCTTCTGCTTTCATGACACGTGCAACGATATCATCAATCAGGCTGTAGAAATATGTCAGACCTGCTTCTTCGAATTTATCTTTAAATTCTGTATCAAAAATTGTCTGGAATACTTCCTTAAATTTAGCATCGTATGTTTTGGAAATGGTATCTTTCGCGCCAAACCAAACGTCCTGCTTTGTATCAAGCGCATAGTTGAAGCAGCTTCTTGCAAAGCTTTCGATGGATGCAGACATATTGTGCATACCCATCGCAACTCCCGGTGCTTTAAATTCCTGTACAAGAGAACGTTTCTCTTCACCGTCTTCTGATGTATAAACAAGTTCTACTTTACCAGGTTTGTCAATGTACATCTCGGTATTTTTATAAATGTCTCCGTATGCATGACGGGCAAGCGTGATCGGCTTTTTCCAGTTGCGTACGCATGGCTCGATTCCCTTTACAACGATCGGTGCACGGAAAACTGTTCCGTCAAGGATCGCACGGATCGTACCGTTCGGGCTCTTGTACATCTTCTTCAGATCGTATTCATCCATACGTGCATGATTCGGTGTGATTGTCGCACATTTTACTGCAACGCCATATTTCTTCGTAGCTTCTGCTGCATCGATCGTTACCTGATCGTCTGTCTCATTACGATAATTCAGTCCAAGATCGTAGTACTCTGTATTCAGATCAATAAACGGAAGAAGGAGCTCATCCTTGATCATCTTCCAGAGGATTCTTGTCATCTCATCTCCGTCCATTTCTACCAGCGGTGTCGTCATTTGAATTTTTTTCATAATACGTCTCCCTTGCTTGATATCTGATTTTGTAATTGTTTTTCTTTTCACAATTCCAAGTTTCCTACTATTCTATCTGAAAAAAGGATTTCCGTCAATACTTTCAGCCTTTACTATAGTAAAATTTTATAGCAAACTATTATAGCGCCAGAAATTTTTGGCAGTCAAATTTCCCCCATCCCTGCTGATTTCTCGGCAGTCCCATGTCCTCCGTACTCTCCCGCAGCATCATTTTGATCTCAAGATTTGTGAGCAGCGGATCTTTTTCCAATGCAAGCGCAATTGCTCCGGAAACCAGCGGAGTAGACATTGACGTGCCGCTTTTCATGCTGTACAGATTGCCCGCTCCGGGCGAACATGCCATGATGTTTTTCCCCGGTGCCACCAGATCCGGTTTACACACACACTCAAACGTCGGCCCACGTCCTGAAACTGCCCGCTTCCCGGAAAGCATGTCGCTGGAACCGACTGTAATGATCTTTTTGCTGCACCCCGGAGCAGTGACGCTTCCCGGATCCGGTCCCTGATTGCCGGCCGCAGCAACCACCACAAGCCCTTCGTCCCACAGCTTTTCCAC
>CAKROE010000090.1 GCA_934371915.1 uncultured Blautia sp.
GCTTAATGCTACTACTTTCTTGAAATTCATAATTTACTTCCTCCTTATAAATTATATAGTTTTTTTATGATGATACGTCAGTAGGAAATTGTCTGACGCCCCACATCCTTATGAAGTTTTAATAAATATTCAATTTCTTTTACAGCAGAGCGGATATTGCAATCCGCTTCGCTGCTACTTGCTCTTTACATTGCTGCTTTTTTCTTTTCTTTGATGATATCGATCAGGACTGCAACGATAAGTACAAGACCTGTGATGATCTGCTGCCAGTTTGCCTGCAGGCCGACATATGGAAGACCTGTTTTCAGAAGCATGATGACAAAGATACCAACAAATGTACCGATTACGGAACCGTAACCACCGGTTGCTGCAACACCACCGACGAATACACCGCCGATCGCATCCATTTCAAGTCCGGCACCGGTACCAGGCTGTACAGTAGGTGTAACTGCTGCATAAGCGATAGCTGCAAGACCTACAAACAGACCACATACTACATAAACCATTACATGGTAGAATTTTACGTTGATTCCTGAAAGAGCTGCTGCTTCTTTATTGGAACCGATTGCGATGGTGTAACGTCCGAATTTTGTATGATTCAGAACGAATTCCATCAACAGTACCAGAATGATCATCCACAGGAAACCAATCGGGTAACGGGAAGCGCTTCTTCCTGTACCAACTGTAATCTTGAAGATTGTGTGGAACCATCCACCATCCTGTGTAAGTCCCGGCCATGGTGTAGCACTGCAGAGAGAGCCGGCACCACGGGTAATCATACATGTACAAAGAGTTGCAAGGAATGGCGGCAGGTTCATGATTCCGATCAGGACACCATTCAGTGCTCCGATCACAATTCCCAGTACCAGGCAAAGTACCATAGCTGCTGCTACCGGCCATCCGTGGCTTCTTACCATTGTTCCGGCGATCAGTGCGTAACACACCATACCGGTTCCGATTGACAAGTCTACACCACCAGTGATAAGAGGGAATGTAACACCGATTGCCATCAGAAGATCATAGTAAGAAAAGTCCAACATACTTAAAATTGTTGTATACTGTCTGAACTCCTTACTCATAATAGAGAAGATTGCAGACAGTGCAATGATAACAAGTAAAACAATAAATCTCTGATCACTTATAATACTTTTTTTCTTCTTAGTCATGACTGTCCTCCCCTTAATTGATATTTCTTGTTGCCTTATCCATGATGTGTTCCTGTGTTGCCTCAGAAATATCAATATTTCCTGTCACTTTACCTTCACACATTACAATGATACGGTCACTCATACGGAGAATCTCTGTCATTTCAGAAGAAATCATGATAATAGATTTTCCTTCTGCTGCCAGTTTACTCATTAACTTGTAAATTTCGTTCTTCGCACCGACATCGATACCTCTTGTCGGCTCATCGAAGATCAGGATATCACTGTCGCGGGTAAGCCACTTTGCAATAACGACTTTCTGCTGGTTACCACCGGAAAGGTTAACAACCAACTGGTCTCCGCTCGGTGTCTTTGTAGCAAGTTCTTTGATGTATTTCTCAGAAACTTCTTTTTCTTTTGCTTTATTGATGAAGATTCCACTTGTGAACTGCTCCATCGTTGCCAGTGTTGTATTTTCATTTACAGATTTCTGAACAACAACACCATATCTTCTTCTGTCCTCAGACAGATAACCGATACCATATTTAACAGCATCCTGTGGGCTGTTGATAGTTACTTCTTTGAGCTGGCCGCTCTGTTTGTCCATGATGGAAATCTTTCCGCTCTGTTTCGGATCGGCTCCAAACAGTGCTCTTGCAGTTTCGGTACGTCCTGCACCCATCAGACCGGAGAAACCAAGGATCTCACCTTTTCTCAGTTCGAAGCTTACGTCCTGAACCATCTTACCTGCATTCAGGTTTTCTACTTTAAGAACCACCGGTGCATCCGGTGCTACCATGCTGTGTTCCTTAGGATCTTCATAAATAACACGACCAACCATCATGTTGATGATGTCTTCTTTTGTACTGTCTTTTGTAATCAGAGTTCCTACATATCCACCATCTCGCATGACTGTTACACGGTCTGTGATGACCTTGATCTCATCCATACGATGTGAGATATATACGATACCGAGGTTCTTCTCACGAAGATCTCTGATGATTACGAACAGGTCAGCGATTTCTTTTTCTGTAAGAGCTGCTGACGGCTCATCGAAGATGATAACTTCTGCTTTGTGGGAAATAGCTTTTGCGATCTCACACATCTGCTGTTTACCAACTGTTAAGTTGCTCATCTTTTCTCTTGGGTCGATCTCGATGTTCAGATCTTTGAACAATTTCTTTGAATCTTCGATCATCTTCTTATCGTCTACACGGATACCCTTTTTCGGCTCACGTCCGATAAAGATGTTCTGTGCAACAGTCAGGTCACCGACCATATTTAATTCCTGATGTACGATTACGATACCATTGTCCTGTGCCTCACGTGTATTGTGGAAAGCCACTTCCTGACCTTTGTATGTAATAGAACCGGAATCCTTCTGATAAATACCGGTAAGAACTTTCATCAGTGTTGATTTACCAGCACCGTTCTCTCCCATAAGTGCATGTACTTCGCCGCGTCTTACTTCGAAATTAACGTGATCCAGGGCATGAACACCAGGAAAGGACTTATCAATATCCTTCATTGTTAAAATAACGTCACCCATTGTTTCATCCTCCCTTTCGATCAGTTCTTTCTACGTCTTGCAGAAACGTCGGCATATACAGCTACGATTACGATGATACCTGTGATGATCATCTGCTGTCCTTTACCAAGACCAAATGCCATGATTCCCTGCTGCAGAAGAGAGATAATAAATACACCGATTACAGTACCGCCGATGGAAGCAAGTCCACCAACCATGGATGTACCACCCATTACACAACCAGCGATTGCTTCGTTGTTGTACTGATCGCCATAACCAGGCTGAACGGTTGTATATGTAGCTACGAAAAACAGTGCTCCAATTCCAACTAAAACACCGCAGATTACATAAGAAAGCATGTTCCATTTCTTTGTATCTACACCAGAAAGTCTTACTGCTTCTGTGTTGGATCCGAGGCAGAGGATGTAACGTCCAGGTTTGGTATTGTAAAGAATGATTCCACAGATAATTGCTGCTCCGAGGAAGATTACCAGACCTACCGGAAATCCTTTATAAGATACGATGTTACGGAACCAGCCGTTTGTCGGGTCACTTGCCAGCGGCCAGCTTACGGACTGTGTTTTTGTGAATACAGATGCAATACCTTTTGCAATATTCATGGAAGCCATGGATACAATGAATGGCGGAACTGATAAGTAAGATACCAGCCATCCGTTAAAGATACCAAATGCAAGACCGATCAGTACACAGATTACCATTGCTGCTGCGCATGGAACCTTGTAGCTTGTCATGCAGTAACCGGAAACGAGTGCACAACAGAACATTACCGGTCCGATGGAGAAATCGATTCCTCCTGTTGCGATTACGAATGTGACACCAAGTGACAGGAAGCCAAGGAAATATACATAGTTCAGTGTGGACTTGATACTGTCTCCAACAGGGAACTTACTTCCGAGAACCACCTTGAAAACTACGAACATCAGAATCAGGATGCAGACAAGTAAGATCCTGTTCAGGCCGAGTTTTTTCACGATTGGATTTTGTTTCAGCTTTTCCAATTTTTCGCCCTCCTTAAAAGTTTTACACACACATCTTGCGTTTTCTATATAATACCGTGAATACTGCACAATTGTAATGGAAAATCTTACAAAAAAAGGTTAAATATTTACGGTTCGTCCATAAATATTTAACCCTTTTTATATTTTTTTTACTATTTTACTAGGAAAGCTTCAATGTATTGAACGGAAACAGCAGTTTTTCGATTTCACTGTCATACATATTATCTGGTGTCACAAGTTCGCATCCGGAATTTATATCTTTCTCATAGCTCTTACCACGGAGCATCAGAATGGTCTCTTTTACACCAATATAACCCATCTTAAAAGCTTTCTGTACAACAAGGCCTTTAAATACTCCGTTTTCCATAAGCTGAACAGCCTCCTGCGAACTGTCGACGCCGACTACCTGGATTCTGTCTTTGGCTCCGGCCGCTTTTACTGCCCGCGCCGCTCCGACAGACGAATACTCATTCATTCCGGCAACCATCTTGAGATTTGGATATTTTTCCATAAGTTCCTGCGTAAGTTTACGCGATTTCTCATACTGGGAATCGCAGTAAACTACTTCAACAATATTTTTTGCCAGATCTCCGAGACCTTTGCGGAAGCCTTCTTCACGCTCGACTGCAGTTGATACTCCTTTGACATGGGCAACGATCGCAATCTGATCATCCGGACCAAGAAGTGTTGCCGCAAATTTCCCCAGTTTTTCTCCTGCCTCGAGGTTATCTGTCGCTACCGTCAGATCCTGTACTTTCTCCTCGGTATAAGAATCGATAAAGCTGATGCGGATACCTTTTTCTTTTGCCTCTTTCAGAAGATCATTGGATTCTGTAAAACTGGATGGTGAAAAAAGGATTGCATCCGGTTCTTCAGAAATAGCTTCTTTCAGAAGTTCATTCTGCCGCTCAATATCATTTTCCTCTGTCGGTGCTTTGATCTCAATATCGGCATTATATTCTTTGGCTGCCATTTTAGTTCCGAGGATCAGTGCTTTCCAGAAATCATTCGTGCTGTCCTCAACTTTTGGAATATAAACAAGGGACAGTCTTCTTTCTTCAAGCTTTCTCTGACGGTACCACGCAGCACCTCCGATTCCTCCGATCAGACAGACAACCAGGCAGATACTCAGCCATTTTTTCTTTATTTTCATTTCTGCTCCTCCTGTCTGCCCGGAATCGTGATCGTTGCTGTCGTGCCTTTGCCCGGGGTGCTCTCATATGTGATTCCGTAGTCTTCTCCATAATAAAGCTTCAGTCGTTTCTGTACATTGTAGACACCAACTCCGTTTGAATGATAATTTACTTTGTGGCGGTCATAAATATGAGCCAGCGTTTCTTCATCCATTCCGACACCATCGTCAATGACCTGAAGAACAGCATTTCCGTCTTTCGGAAATCCCTTTATAATAAGAAGTCCTTTGCTCTCTTTGTACTTCAGTCCATGATAAATCGCATTCTCAATGATCGGCTGGAGTACCAGTTTAATCAGCGGAATATGTAATATAGAAGGATCTACCTCAATCTGGAATTCCAGTTTGTCTTTGTAGCGCATCTTCTGAATTGTCAGATAGCCTCGTGCATATTCCACTTCATTGGCAATCGGAACAACTTCATCCTCATTGCTGATGCTCTGACGGAGAAGTCTTGCAAGCGAAGCTGTCATCAGGACAACTTCTTCGTTTTTCTTTCCTTCAGCCATCCAGATGATAGAATCCAGCGTGTTGTAAAGGAAATGTGGATTGATCTGAGACTGAAGTGCTTTCAGCTCGCTCTTTCGTTTCTGTTCCTGCTCATGGACATTCTGCTCCATCAGTTCCTGAATACGGCGTGTCATCACATCAAATGACTTTGTCAGGCTGCCGATTTCATTTCTGGAATCCACAACAACATCAGAAACACTGAAATCTCCTTCCTGAACTTTTTTCATGGAATCACGCAGTTTCTGAATTGGAAGTGTAATACTTCTTGCCATAAATCTGGAAAAAAGGAGCGCCACAATCACCAGAACGACCGCTGTCAGTACATAAATGCTCTGCGCCTGGCGGCTTTTGCTCAGAAGTTCGCGCACATTGGTGCAGTCAACAACTGTCCAACCGGTCTTATCAGATCTGGAAATGGAATATAATTTTCCGGTGTTTCCAGTTCCGGTCAGTACCGTATCCTCATCGGTATCCATGATCAGACTTATATTTTCTGTCTGAAGTTCGTTATAAAGCTGTTGCTGCTGTGGATGATAGACAATATTTCCCTTTGCATCAAGGATAAATGCATATCCTTTTGTTCCCACTGTACTCTGGTCGCAAAGTCCACTGATCGCACTGTAATTCAGATCAATAAAAAAGACGCCTTCTTTTTCTCCGCTGCCGCTGCGGTCACGGATTCCACGGCTTAAAGTGATCACCCACGGACGTTCCCCACTGATAATATGCTGCACATGAGAAGAGGTCAGTGTCGGTCCTTCCGGACTGTTCAGCGCCTGCGTATACCATTCCTGTGTATTAAGATCAAGATCATGATTAACTGATTTGCTTCCATTATTAATAAGCATCCTGCCGCTTTTACTGATGATTCCTACATTTCGAATATCACTTCGGCTGTCCAGAATGGTCTCAAACTGTTTCAGGATACGATAACGTCCTTCGTTATCAACTTCATCCGAAAAAAGATAGTCCTGGACATCCTCGTTACTCGAAATCAGATAAGCTATGTTTTCCATGTAATCGATGTAGGAATCAATATTCTGGTTCATCTGCTGGATGATTGTCTGTGTATACTGTGAAGAGTTTTCAAAAATAGAAGTATTTGTAAAACGCATCGAGACACCGGTCACGATCACAACTGCACTGAGGACCAGAATGGCAACCGTTGAAAAAATAACACTCTGAATGCTGCTGAATCTTCCGATAAACCTTGCTGACAGATTCTTTTTCTTCATCGGCGTTTCTCCCTTGCATATTCTGTCGGCGTGCATCCTGTCATCTTTTTAAACGAGATACCGAAATAGTGAGGATCGGAAAATCCGACTTTTTCAGCAATCTCATAGTTTTTCATGGTAGTATTTTCAAGAAGTTCCTTTGCTTTTTCCATACGTGTACGGATCAGAACTTCGGTAAAGGTCTCGCCGGTCTCTTCTTTAAATATGGTACTGAAATAACTGGTGCTGATATTTAAATAAGAACAGATGCTGTTCAAACTGAGATCCGGGTCCATGTAATTTTTCTGTATATAGTCGATTGCAAGACGTGCCTGACGCTCACTGCTTGACGTATTCATTTCAGAAAGGATGCTGATCACACGCTTTGTATGGCGGGCAACCACCTCACAGGCCTCCCCGAAAAACTTCTGATCTGTGATCTCGCGGATCAGTTCATCCCGGCCTTCCCTGATCTGCTCCATATCTGCCGAAACATCTTCGCAGGCATTGTCCATGGTTCGTATCACCTGCTGCAGATACATGCAGGCACGGCTTTTTTGCATAAGTGCATTGCGAATCAGATCTTCAATCGATACAAGAGTCTGAAGGACCAGGTTTTCCTGCCCGGTTTTTAATGCTTCTTTCAAAACAGAAAGCGGTTCATCTATCGAGATTTCCTGTACCGGATGTTTTTCTTCCATATCAATAAGAAGATTTCCGCCCAGGAGATAGCGATACTGCAGGGTATCCTGTGCCATGTTGTGGGACTGTACCAGTTCTTCCGGTTTCTTCACCCATTTGCCGATTCCCATGGATACATCAAATCCCATGACTTCTTTGGTCTTCTCCTGAATTTCCCGACAGATTTCTCTTGTCTTTTCGGTGAAGTTGCGGCTCCATTTTTCCTGAAACAGGATTCCGACACGATTGTTACCTTCCTGATATGCAAATCCTGCTTCTTCACGTGTCACGATCTCATCGCTGATATTGTAGAGCACAAATGCCATAAGTGCACTTTCCTGCTGTTTCTCAGTATCCAGTTCATACATTCCTGAATAAAGGTCGATATCAAAAAGCGCCACACGATAGCTGATTGCAGAAATATCGATTCCCATCTCAGCAAGGCGCTGAATGCTTTTGCTCACATCGGTAGTGCAGTTGACCAGTGCCTCCATGTTTTTAGAACGGATCACCTGGGCATTTTTGCGGTATTTCTCTGAATTTTCGGTCAGTTTGTTCATTTTGTTTTTTTCACGGCGAAGCTGATCAACTTTTTCTTTCATTTTGTTGATCACACCGGTGAGCTCCATGGCAGTTACCGGCTTCAGAAGATATTCGCTGACACCGTACTGGATGGCCTTTTTGGCATATTCAAATTCGCCGAAGCCGCTGAATATCACGATCACGACATCCGGATAATTGTCATGCAGAAATTTGCTGAGTTCCATACCATCCATGTATGGCATGAGAATATCGGTCAGAACAATGTCCACGGGATGTTCCTTTACAAATTCTGCTGCCTGTTTACCGTTTTCGCAGTCACCCACAAGTTCGCAGTCCAGACTTTTCCAGTCGATGTTTTCTTTGATGGCATCACGGACAAGGATTTCGTCATCTACGAGTAGTATTCGATACATGTATTTTGCTCCCCCATCTATATCAATTCATGTACTTTTGGATATTTCCCAGTATTTTATTTTAACATGATTTTGGGTGTTTGGGTACAGGAAATGTAGGAGTTTTGTTAAAAAATATACAATAAAAGGGATATAGCATAAGCACGTTGCAGATGGAAAGTTGGATGTCGAATTGTACAGGCAGGATATACCATAAGCACGCTGCAGATGTAAGGTCCCCGGTTCTGTGACACGCTGCGTTTCCGGATTTTCTTCGTGCGCTTATTTGCATCGTCCTTGTGTAAACTCGCTCCGCTCAAACAGAACACAAGAACGACGCAGCTAACACTCATAAAATCTCGGAAGCCTCGCTAGGTCACTGAACCGGGGACCTTACATCTGCAACTGGTTATGGTATATCGGGAGGGGATGCTGAAAGCTTCACGGGAGTGTGCCTGAATGACCTGTTATGGTACAAGTCTGTTCTGGATCATCCAAATTTCCGGGATTTGTAGACCCTCCTCTCAGTAAGTTCCCGCTGAGTCATCCAATTTCGGCCACTTTATTGACTCTCCTACAGACAACTTCTCATTAAGTCATCCAACTTCTGTCATTTTCGTTGTCTCTCATCCCGGTAACCTTCCTCTGAGTCATCTGACTCCGCCTTTTTTGTGGACTCTCTCTCCGATAACCTTCTACTGAGTCATCTGACATCTGTATTTTCGTTGACTTTCTCTCCAACAACCTCCTACCGAGTCATCTGACTC
>CAKROE010000091.1 GCA_934371915.1 uncultured Blautia sp.
TTGCAGCAGGACTCGCGCTGGGCGGAATGACCCCCGTCGTTGCAATTTACTCGTCATTTCTTCAGAGGGCAGTGGATCAGATGCTCCATGATGTCTGTATGCAGAATCTGCATGTGATTTTTGCAATCGACCGAGCAGGACTGGTAGGGGCAGATGGTGAGACACATCAGGGATGTTTTGATCTGTCTTATCTTACTATGATGCCGAATATGACTGTCATGGCACCGAAGAATGGCAGAGAACTCGAAAAAATGATAGAATTTGCCGTACATGCGGCAGGACCGTGCGCGATCCGTTATCCGAGAGGAACGGCATATCAGGGACTGGAAGAATTTGAAAGCCCGATCCGTTACGGTAAGAGTGAGGTTCTTTACAGAGGCAGAGATACCGCAATTCTTTCCGTGGGAAGTATGACGGAAGTCTGTGAACAGGTTTATAAAGAAATGAAAAACAGAGGGGAAGCTCCGACATTTGTCAATGCAAGATTTGTAAAGCCTCTGGATACCGAACTTCTTGATGAACTTGCAAAGGATCACAAACTGTTTGTGACAGTAGAAGAAAATGTAAAAAACGGCGGATTCGGAGAACACGTGGCAGCTTACATGGAAGCCTGTCATCCGGAAGTACGTGTACTTCCGCTGGCAATCTGGAACCGTTTTGTACAGCATGGAGAGATCGCCAGTCTGCGGGCAAAGATCGGTCTGTCAGCGCCGGAGATTTTGAATGCGATAGAGGAATATGAGGAGCAGGAATGAAGAAAAGACTGGATCTTTTGATGATGGAGCGTGCACTGGCACCTTCCAGAGAAAAAGCAAAAGCATATATTATGGCCGGAAATGTTTATGTGGATGGCCAGAAAGAAGACAAAGCAGGAACCATGTTCCATGAAACGGTAAAGATCGAAGTGCGCGGAAATACACTTCCGTATGTAAGCCGCGGCGGTCTGAAACTGGAAAAGGCAATGAACCATTTCGGTGTGGAACTGGATGGTAAAGTCTGCATGGATGTAGGGGCATCTACCGGTGGATTTACAGACTGTATGCTTCAGAACGGAGCAGTAAAAGTCTATTCCATCGACGTCGGATACGGACAGCTTGACTGGAAACTTCGCAATGACCCGCGTGTGGTCTGCATGGAAAAAACAAATATCCGCTATGTCCTTCCGGAAGATATTCAGGAACCGGCACAGTTTTCATCGATTGATGTTTCCTTTATCTCACTGACAAAAGTACTTCTTCCGGTAAGAAATCTTCTGACGGAAGACGGAGAGATCGTTTGTCTGATCAAACCGCAGTTTGAGGCCGGACGTGAAAAAGTCGGCAAAAAAGGTGTGGTAAGAGATCCGGCAGTACATCTGGAAGTTATCGAAAAGGTAATTGCCTATGCGTCCTCAATCGCGCTGGAACCGAGACATCTTTCTTTCTCACCGATCAAGGGACCGGAGGGAAATATTGAGTATCTGTTACATCTTAAGAAAAGACCGGAAGGAGAAGTGATAGAAGCTTCTCTTGAGGCAGAACCGGAGCAGGTAGTGCGGGAGGCGCATGATCAGCTCGATTAAGGAAGGCAGAAAAGATGGACAAGTTTTATATCATAACCAATCGTGACAAAGATCAGGATCTGAGATTTACGGAGGAGATCGTACAGTATCTGAAAGATCACGGCAAAAAGTGTCAGGTACAGCAGGCGGAGCGCAGAGTGGAGGGAGAATACCATTACACAGATCCGGCTCTGATACCGGAGGATACACAGTGTATTCTGGTACTCGGAGGAGACGGAACGCTTCTTCAGGCAGCCCGTGATGTGGTTCACAGAGAAATCCCGATGCTCGGAATCAATCTCGGTACACTTGGTTTTCTTGCGGAGATCGATAAAACGTCGATTTATACAGCACTGGACAAGCTGTTTGCGGACGACTACGAAATAGAAGAGAGAATGATGCTTACCGGAACGGTATGGCGTGGTGATAAAATCACAGGACAGGATGTGGCACTGAATGATATCGTGATCAGCAGAGTGGGACCGCCTCTTCGTGTAATTGGATTTAACAATTATGTAAACGATGGCTATCTGAATTCCTACAATGCGGACGGAATCATCATTGCGACACCTACCGGTTCCACAGGCTACAGTCTGTCATGCGGCGGACCGATCATATCGCCGAATGCGGCAATGACGGTGATGACACCGATCGCACCGCATACGCTGAACACCAGAAGTATTATTTTTCCGGAAGACGATGTGATCACGGTTGAGCTTGGCGAAGGAAGACGACAGATTCAGGAAAACGGTCTTGCATCGTTCGACGGAGATGTCGAAGTGCCGATGGCGACAGGAGACCGGATCGTAATAAAAAAAGCTTCAGTCAGCGTCAAAATACTGAAACTGAACCATCTGAGTTTTGTTGAGGTGCTGAGACAGAAAATGAGCAACAATTAGTGTGATGGAGGGAATGTCGTGAAAAGTGCAAGACACGAAAAAATTATAGAGCTGATCCAGCAGCATGACATTGATACACAGGAAGAGCTTGCTGCGAGACTGAACAGTGCCGGATTTAAGGTGACACAGGCAACGGTGTCCAGAGATATCCGCGCACTGAAACTGACAAAGGTTGCCGGCAAAGACGGGAAATCCCGTTATGCAGTACTTTCCGGTGCATCGGTGGAGCTTGGAGACAAGTATACACGTGTGCTTCATGATGCGCTTACATCTATTGATATCGGACAGAATATGATCGTGATCCGGACAGTACCGGGCATGGCCATGGGGGTGGCGGCAGCACTGGATGCACTGAACTGGAAAGAAATCCTCGGAAGCATTGCCGGGGACGATACCGTTATGTGTGTGGCACGGGACAACGAACAGGCACAGAGCGTAGCTGAGCGTTTGAAAGGAATTTTAAAATTATGTTAGTTCATCTTCATGTGAGAAATCTTGCACTGATCGAAGATATTGAAGTGGAGTTTGGTCCCGGTCTTAACATCCTGACAGGTGAGACCGGAGCCGGTAAATCCATTCTCTTAGGCTCCATGCAGCTGATCCTTGGCGGCAGAAGTGCGAAAGATATGATTCGTACCGGTGCGTCGAGTGCGCTGGTGGAGCTTCTTTTTCAGGTGGAAAATCCGCGTGCGGAGGCATCTCTTCAGGAGATTGGAGTCGAGACATCGGAAGGCCAGGTCCTTTTGACACGTAAGCTTATGGATGGCAGAAGCATCAACAAGATCAATGGTGAAACCTGTACGGTGGCGCAGATGAAAGCCGTGGCATCCTGTCTTCTTGATATTCACGGGCAGCACGAGCACCAGTCACTTCTTTATCAGGATAAACAGCTTGAAATTCTTGATATTTACGGAAAAGAAGAAATTTTTCCTGCAAAAGAGAAAGTACAGGCAGCATATAAAAAGTACCGTGACTGTAAGAAACAGCTGGACGAACTTGACATTGATGAAGAACAGCGCAACAGAGAACGTGCGTTTCTTGAGTTTGAGATCAATGAGATCGAGAGTGCTCAGCTTGTATCAGGAGAGGATGAGGAGCTGGAGAAGCGTTACCGCAAGCTGAACAATGGCAGGAAGATCCTTGAGACACTGCAGGGCGTACGTGATCTGACAGGATACGAATCCGGACAGGGAGCCGGAGAGTCGGTCGGCAGTGCCGTACGTGAGATCTGCCGTGTGACAGAATATGATACGCAGCTTGATTCCATGGCATCCGCACTTCAGGAGATTGACGGACTTCTGAATGATTTTAACCGTGAGCTTGCTTCGTATGTTGATGATCTTAATTTTGATGATGAAGCTTTTTTTGAGACCGAGAAACGATTGGATATGATCAATGGTCTTAAGGCAAAATACGGACGTACGATTGAAGATATTCAGGAATATTGTCTTAAACAAAAACAAAAACTGGAAGATCTGGATAAATATGAGGAACGTTTCCGTGAAGCAGAAGAAAATCTCAAAAAGAGCAGAGAAGAACTTGAAACTGTTTCACATAAATTATCCGTGATCCGTCAAAAATACAGTCAGATGCTGACAGACAAGATCACAGAAGGTTTGAAAGATCTGAATTTCCTGGATGTACAGTTTCAGATCACATTCCATCGTAAGAAGGAATATACAGCAGGCGGATTTGATGACATTGAATATGAAATATCGACGAACCCGGGTGAAAGCCTGAAACCATTGGGTAAGATCGTATCCGGTGGTGAACTTTCACGAATCATGCTGGCAATCAAGGCAATTCTTGCTGACCGTGATCAGATTGAGACATTGATCTTCGATGAAATTGACACCGGAATCAGTGGCAGGACCGCACAGAAAGTTTCAGAGAAGATGGCAGTGATCGGCCGGTGCCATCAGGTACTGTGCATTACGCATCTTCCGCAGATCGCGGCGATGGCAGATACACATTTCGAAATCGAAAAACATCAGAAAAACAATGAAACGATCACAGAGATCCATCCGCTTGAGGGTGATGATTCTGTCCGTGAACTGGCGCGTCTTCTTGGCGGGGCCGAGATTACGCAGGCTGTTTTTGATAATGCAAAAGAAATGAAAGAATTGGCACAGGTACATAAAAATACAAGACTGAAATAAACAGATCTACAGATAATAAGAGAGGATGATCCAAAAGGATCTCCTCTCTTTTTGCATTGCATATCGAGGAGGCGCCAGTGGCGCGTCCGCTGATTTTGTATGGAGAGAAATTTACAAAAGAAAGGATGTGGCAGAGTGGACAGAAAGAAGAAATACCGACACCTGCTTCTGTGGCTCCTGTGTCTGGATCTGCTTGCGGTAGTGTGGTTTGGATATCGTTATCTGGATCGTAAGATTCCGGATGAACTGTTTGTTTCAGAAGGAAAAGAAGAACAGGTAATGAATGTGTTGGATTTTCCGCTTTTAAATTTTGATGATGCAATTACCGTATCAGGTGACGGGAGTTATCTTCTGAAAGCGAGGATCCTCGGAATGATTCCGTTTAAAGATGTGAAAGTTACCCCTGCAGACAGTGAATCCGTTATGGTATCCGGCGATACAGTTGGAATCTATATGGAGACAGATGGCGTGCTGGTGATCGATACCGGAGAGATCGTTTCACAGGAAGGATACACAGAAGAGCCTGCAAAAAATATCGTAAAGCCGGGAGATTATATTGTGGCATTCAATGAGCAGACGGTCAGCAGCAAAAAAGAACTGATTGAGGATCTGTCAGAATTGGATGATACGCAGGTGACGCTTCAGGTAGTCAGAAACGGGGAAAAAATCCCTCTTTCGATCTCTCCGGTAAAAGATGTCCGGGGAGAGTATAAGCTGGGAATATGGGTGAGAGATAATACGCAGGGAATCGGTACGTTGACTTTTGTAGATGAAAAGGGGAAATTCGGTGCGCTCGGACATGGAATCAGTGATGTGGATACAGGAGAACTTTTGCATATAAATGAGGGCGCATTGTACCAGGCAAAAATTATCGGAATACAGAAGGGCAGCAGTGGAATTCCCGGTGAGCTTTCCGGGATGATCCATTACGACGCACAGCAGGTGATCGGTTCCATCGATAAGAATTGTGATCAGGGAATTTACGGAACATTAAATGTTCTTCCAAAGCAGCTTTCACTGAAGAAGTTGGAAGTTGCCTACAAGCAGGAACTGGAAATCGGTCCGGCAACTGTTTTGTGCTGCATAGATGGTGAGGTAAAGGAATTTGACGCAGAGATCACAAGAATTGATATGAATCATGAGGATTCAAACAAAAGTTTTGTGATCCGGGTCACTGATCAGGAACTTCTGGACATGACCGGCGGAATCGTGCAGGGCATGAGTGGCAGTCCTGTGATCCAGAACGGAAAGTTTGCAGGTGCGATCACACATGTATTTGTGCAGGATGCAGCGAGTGGTTATGGGATTTTTGCAGAAACGATGATGGAAAATGTGGAAAAAGAATAAAAAAATAATGGCAGAAAAAGTCATGTCGAAGATGCGAAGAAAAAGAAAAAAGCAGAAAAATATGAAAAAAGAAGCTAGGAAAATGTCGTTTCCGGACGAACGAAAATGCTGTATTTCAGCCAGTTTCGGCTTGATTTCGCGAAGGCCTTTCCACTATAATGTCCTTGTTGTAAGGAAGTAGAATGCTGTAGGTTAGGAGGGAAAGGCCTCATGGAAAAATTAAATGTGGCGATTGCAGATGATAATGAGAGAATGACAGACATACTTGGTCAGATGATCGAAGAAGATAAAGAACTGACGCTGGTCGGTAAAGCACATAATGGAGAAGAAATCTGTAATATCATAAGAGAAAAAGAACCGGATGTGGTGGTTCTGGATGTGATCATGCCGAAAATGGACGGACTGACTGTTATGGAGCAGTGCAGTCATGACCAGACGGTCAAAAAGCAGCCTGCATTTATTGTGATCTCAGCAGTGGGACAGGAACGGATTACAGAAGATGCATTTAATCTGGGCGCTTCCTACTATATGCTGAAACCTTTTGATAATCAGGTATTGCTGAACCGCATCAAACATATCCGCAAAAATAGCATAAAGAGATTTCGTGAACCGGTGCGCCAGACAGTACGGGAAGAACCCGCGCCATATGGCAAACGTAATCTGGAAGCTGATGTCACCAATATCATTCATGAAATCGGTGTTCCGGCACATATCAAGGGATATCAGTATCTGCGTGATGCGATTATTCTTTCAGTCAATGATATGGAGATGCTGAATTCTATCACGAAAGTTCTCTATCCGACGATCGCAAAGAAGCATCAGACGACTCCGAGCAGGGTGGAACGTGCCATTCGCCATGCCATTGAAGTAGCATGGAGCAGAGGCAAAATGGACACGATCGATGCGCTTTTCGGTTATACGGTAAGTACCGGAAAAGGTAAGCCGACCAACTCCGAATTTATTGCTCTGATCGCAGATAAAATACGTCTGGAATACAAAAATCACTCTTTCCATTAGATGCATTTTAGGGTATAATAAACATAAAAATCCGGCATAGACCGAGAATGTCAGAAATTTTCTGACAGCGGGAATCAAGGAGGGGTATTTACAGATGAAAAGAATCTTATTTGCAACATCAGAAGCAGTACCATTTATCAAAACAGGAGGTCTTGCAGACGTAGCAGGTGCACTTCCGAAATGTTTCGATAAACGTTATTTCGATGTCCGCGTGATTTTACCGAAATATGCCTGTATGAAGCAGGAATGGAAAGACAAAATGGAATATATCACCCATTTCTATATGGATCTGGGATATAAGAATTGTTATGTCGGAATCCTTCATATGGAATATGACGGAATCCAGTTTTACTTTATTGATAATGAATATTATTTCAGTGGTCCGAAACCGTATGACAGTGCACCATGGGATCTTGAGAAGTTTGCATTCTTCTCAAAGGCAGTCCTTTCCGTGCTTCCGGTCATCGGATTCCGCCCGGATGTGATCCACTGTCACGACTGGCAGACCGGTCTTGTTCCGGTATATCTGCATGATTCTTTCCAGCAGAATGAATTTTTCTGGGGAATCAAGACTGTTATGACGATCCACAATCTGAAATTCCAGGGTGTATGGGATGTCAAGACCGTACAGGGTATCACAGGTCTTTCTGATTACTATTTTGCCCCGGATAAGCTGGAAGCATACGAAGATGCAAACTTCCTCAAAGGTGGAATCGTATTTGCCGATGCAGTAACAACAGTAAGTAATACTTATGCCGAAGAGATCAAGACACCGTTCTACGGAGAGAGACTGGACGGACTTCTCTGTGCGCGTGCCCATGACCTTCGCGGTATCGTCAACGGAATCGATTATGATGTATTCAATCCGGAGACAGATAAATACATTACACAGAATTATAATGCAAAGACCTTCCGCAAGGAAAAAGTCAAAAACAAGCTTCAGCTTCAGCGTGACCTCGGGCTGAACGAAGATCCGAAGGCAATGCTGATCGGTATCGTTTCCCGTCTGACAGACCAGAAAGGCTTTGACCTGATCGCATATATTATGGATGAACTGTGTCAGGATGCCGTGCAGATCGTCGTACTCGGTACCGGTGAAGAACGTTATGAAAATATGTTCCGTCACTTTGACTGGAAATATCATGGCAAGGTATCTGCTCAGATCTATTATGATGAGCCGATGTCACACAGAATCTATGCTGCATCTGATGCATTTCTGATGCCGTCTCTGTTTGAGCCATGCGGCTTAAGCCAGCTGATGAGTCTCCGTTATGGCACACTGCCGATCGTACGTGAGACAGGCGGCCTGAAGGATACGGTAGAGCCGTACAACCAGTACGAGGGAACAGGTACAGGATTCAGCTTTACAAACTACAATGCACATGAGATGCTTGCAACTGTCCGCAATGCAGAGAAGGTATTCTATGATGACAAACGTGAATGGAATAAAATGGTTGACCGTGCAATGGCAGCAGACTTCTCATGGAGTCATTCCGCGCAGCAGTATGAAGAAATGTACAACTGGCTGATAGGTGACAAATAAATAATACAGATATCAGGAGGTACCGGGGAATTCCGGTACCTCTTTTGTCATTTCGGGGAGAAAAATGTCAAAAAGTTTTGCTTGACTTTAGTGGGGATTTATAATAGCATATAAGAAGAAAACACGAACATAGGTTTGGTATTACCCGTAAATAAAAATCAAAATAAAGTTAAGGAGAATCCTGAAATGATCAGTGAAGAGAAGCAGAAGGCGCTGGAAGCAGCCCTTGGAAATATTGAGAAGCAGTACGGTAAAGGATCTGTTATGAAGCTTGGAGATTCCAGCTCTAATATGGTAGTAGAGGCGGTTCCGACCGGTTCTCTCGGACTGGATATCGCTCTTGGGGTTGGCGGTGTACCGAAAGGAAGAATCGTCGAGATCTACGGACCTGAGTCCAGTGGTAAGACGACTGTTGCCTTACATATGGTTGCAGAAGTACAGAAGCGCGGCGGCATTGCCGGATTTATCGATGCAGAGCATGCACT
>CAKROE010000092.1 GCA_934371915.1 uncultured Blautia sp.
AAGTCGGACAGATCGATATGGCAGTCATACGCGTGCCACGTATTTCAAATTTTACAGATTTTAATCCACTGGAAAGCATTCCGGGAGTATCTCTTCGGTATGTACAACATCCTTCGGATCTGATGCATCCTGATGTGATTTTTTTACCGGGAACAAAAAATACAATGGAAGATCTCAAATGGCTTCGTGAAAGCGGAATGGAGACATTAATTTTGAAGGCGGCAGCATCAGGTACGCTTATCTTCGGAATCTGCGGTGGTTATCAGATGCTTGGTGAGACTTTAAGTGATCCATATGGTGTCGAAGCAGGTGGAAGTATGCGTGGAATGGGACTTCTTCCGATGGATACGGTTTTTGCTGAGAAAAAAACACGCACACAGGTAAATGGAAGATTCCTGGAAATGGATCAGGATTTTGCAACACTCTCGAATGTGGGATTTACCGGTTATGAGATCCATATGGGAGAAAGCAGAAGAAAAGACGGTGCGACTGCAAGTACTTTTACCTGTGACAGTGTGACAGGAACAGAGAAAACAGAGGGAACTTTCCGAAATAATGTATGCGGTACTTATGTACACGGTATTTTTGATAAAGAAGATGTTGCAATGGGGCTTGTACGTGCTGTCGGAAAGAAAAAAGGCATCGATGTCTCCGATATGGCAGGAGTAGATTTTGCCGTGTTTAAAGAAACACAGTATGATATTCTGGCTTCGGAGCTTCGAAAACATCTGGATATGAAACGAATCTATGAAATTCTGGAAGAGGGAATCGAGACAGAAGGAGAGGCACATAAATGAAAGTAGAACTTGAAAATATAAAGCCGATGGATATTGAAAAAAGAAGTTTTGAGATTATCACGGAGGAACTTGGTGATACACCTCTGGTGCCTGGAACGGAACTCATCGTCAAAAGATGCATCCATACAAGTGCAGATTTTGATTATGCGGAAAATCTTTGCTTTTCCGAAGGAGTTGTACAGCACGCGCTTGATGCAATCAAAGCCGGAGCATGTATAGTGACAGACACACAGATGGCAAAAGCCGGGATCAATAAGCGTGCACTTGCCCGTTACGGAGGTGAAGTGTACTGTTTTATGTCAGATGAAGATGTTGCAAAAATTGCAAAAGAGAACGGGACGACCCGTGCGACAGCAAGCATGGATAAAGCCTCTTCTCTGGATAAAAAGCTGATCTTTGCAATTGGAAATGCGCCGACAGCATTGGTACGTCTCTATGAACTAATTGAAGATGGCAAACTGGATCCGGAGCTGATCATCGGCGTGCCGGTTGGTTTTGTCAATGTGGTACAGTCGAAAGAGTTGATTATGGAATCCGGTGCACCGTATATTGTTGCGAGAGGACGTAAAGGCGGAAGTAACATTGCAGCATGTATCTGCAATGCACTGCTGTATATGATCGACAATCGTCGAGACTAAATAAGAAGACTTTTCAGAAGCCGGCATGCAGGTTCAAATTCATCTGTTGAAATCGAAGAACAGGAAAGCAGAAGGGTAATCGTAGCTGCGCCTTCTTCGAGAATCAGCAGTGAGATTCCGTTCATGCGGGCTTCTTTTTTCAGTTCAAGGCCTGTACGGGTGTATGGGACAGTCAGTGCAAGACTCGTTCCTGCAGCACCGGTCCGGATCGTACAGTTTTCCCCAAAGGTATTTCGGACGACACTCTTAAGATCTTTCAGTTTCTGGGCATAGAGCTTTTTTAATTTTTTGGTTTGTGAAGTCAGATGTCCGTCACGTATGAACTGGCAGAGCGCAATCTGTTCAACTTTAGAGGCGGTCTGGCTGTACCGGTCTGCAACCGCCGCATATTGTCCGGACAGAGATGGTGGCAGGACCATAAAACTTAAACGAATGGACGGGAGCAGGAGTCGTGAGAAAGAACCAATATAAATAACCCCGTGTCCGCCGGCAAGATTAAAAAGCGAAGGAGTCGGTCGCTGAAAATAGACGAATTCATTTTCATAATCGTCTTCAATGATCAGACTGCCTTTTTCGGCTGCGTGATGCACCAGCTCCATACGACGGCTGACCGGCATGATTTCACCCCATTTAGTCATATGTGCCGGAGATACATAGATAACATCACAGTCCTTGTTGCGGTAGCGTACATCAAAACCATAATCTGCAAAGATCGTACTTCCCTGTACAAAAGAAGCATTCGGAAAAGAAACGGTTTCCTTGTCCCGGATAAGAGGACAGAGAATATTCAGAAGACTCTGTACACCGGCCCCGATCACAATATCGTCAGCGGAACAGTTTACATTTCTCCGCTGGCGTATATAATCGGCGAGTACCTGGCGCAGGTCGGATTCCCCCTGTGGTTCGCCATAGGAAAGAAGACGGTCACTCTGGCGGAGAGCACTTTTAATATAACGCTGCCACAGATCAAAACGAAAGCTTTCATGGTCAACACCATTCGAAGCGAAATCATACTGTACAGGCGGCAAATACGTATGGTGGGATATTTTCGGAACCGGATTTTGGGAGGCAATGTCAGTTACGTAATAACCGCTCTGTGCACGTGCGATGATGTAGCCGTCAGCGGCAAGCTGCAGGTAGGCGTTTTCGATCGTGGTACGGCTTAGTTTTAATTCGGTGGCACATTTGCGAAGGGAAGGCATACGGCTTCCCGGCGGAAGGCGGTGTTCCAGAATAAGATTTTTGTAATGATCATATACCTGAAGATACAGACTTTCTTTTTTAGAATGGAATGCTAAGCTCATAAACTGTCCCCTGAAAAATGAATAAAAGTGGTTATTTTTCTAAATACACTTAGGTGCTATTCTAAACCAGAATGTGACAAAATGCAAGATAAGGAGAATTCAGATTGAAAAAAATTGCAGTGTTAAATGATCTTTCAGGGCTTGGGAAATGTTCGCTTACGGCGGCAATTCCGGTGATTTCTGTCATGGGAATCCAGGCATGTCCGCTGCCGACTGCAGTATTGAGCTGTCAGACAGGTTTTCCGTCCTATTTTTGTGATGATTATACAGACCGTATGGATAAATTCATGGATGAATGGAAGAAACTTGACTTTCAACCGGATGGAATTTATACGGGATTTCTTGCGGATGCGGCACAGGCAGATAAGGTTGTGGCGTTTATAGAACAGTTTGGCGGAGAGAATGTGAAGATTCTTGTCGATCCTGTAATGGGAGATGACGGAGAAGAGTATCCGATCTACACAGAAGCACTTTGTGAGAAGATGCGTTTTCTGGTGAAACGGGCGGCTGTGATCACACCGAATCTGACGGAAGCGCTGTTGCTGCTTTATGGCAGAGAGCGTGCGCATGAAATATGGGCGGAACTCTGTGATTTTGAAGAGAATGATCTGATAAGATTTGTCGAGGAGACAGGACGGAAGCTTGAGAGTGTGTATGAGACAGAAGTGGTGATTACCGGGATTGATCTGCCGGTGAAGGATGGAGTACAGGAGATGGGAAATCTGATCTGTGCAGGAGATTCCATTCATTGGGTAACTGTGCAGAAGGTCGGGGGCAGTTACTCCGGAACGGGGGATCTGTTTGCGTCGGTATTAAGTGTTGGGATGGTAAAGGGAACGGATACAGTAGAATCTGTCCGAAAAGCAGTAAATTTTCTTGCAAAAGGGATACATGATGCAGTTGAAGAAAATACCGATCGTAATGAAGGAATTTGTTTTGAAAAGTATTTGTATGAGTTAGCCCGGTGATTATGGGGTGTTGATAAAAATCACGGAAAGCTTTGTACGATCTGTTCGATCACAGGCTTCGGAGTCCGGAAGTACTAAGATATAACCTGCCTGCAAAATACATTCGAAAAAATTGCAAACTCGCCGAAGGCTCGGACAGTGCAATTTTTCCTCATAAAGCAGCCAGAACATATCTAAGAACTTCCAGAGACTCCTGCAGAAAGTGATCTCACAGATCGTACGAAGCTTTCCTGCTTTTTCAACAGCCAACAAATCAGCCTCAAATTCAGGATGGAGGGAAGGGGCTGCGCCTGCGGCTACCGAAATCCCTGTAAGGTATAATGCACAGAAAAGGCTACATGTGCCTATGAGGACTGGCTTCCGTTATGAAAGTAGTGAATTTAGCAGTAGATTCAGAGAAAGAACAGGTGAAGTGCCGCCAGCGAGGCTTTCGTAGCGAAGAACATGCCAGCTGCTGCCATCAAGCCCACTGTTTGAGCCGTAGGCGAGTTTGGGCGACTGGCAGCAAACAGGCGCATGTTCTGAGTAGAAAACGTAGCTTTGGCACAGAACCTGTCCTTTCTTCTGAATGACTGCGCGAGCAGTCTACTGTCAAAAACTCTGAAGCCTGTGGCAGAACAGATACAAGTAGCCTTTTCGTGAGTAGTTATACTTACAGATTCTTCTTTTTATATATAAACCACGACGCAATCGCAGTAAACACCACGAGATATGCCCCCAGTACGGCAATCCCTGTCATCTGAAAGCCTTCCCCTGCGGAGATACTTCGGATCATATGGCTGGTCTGTGAAAGTGGAAGTGCAGACACAAACTTTCCGAGAATCCCGGGCAGTTTTTCCGTAGAGAAAAACGTATTACAGAGATATGCCATCGGCATAATAATGTAGTTGGAAAAACGCGGTACATCCGCATGGTTCTTTGCGAGGAAAGAAACCACAACACCGATTGCAGAAAAGACAGCACCATTCAAGAACATGATCAGGAAAGACCATCCATTAAAAATCAGTCCTGTATCAATCGGCAATGTCAGAATCAGAATGATTCCACCGGCATAAAAACCACGGAGACTTCCACCGATGATCTGGCCTGCAATAAACTGCCACAGAGGCGTTGGTGAGATCATAACCTGGTCAAATGCTTTCTCATAAAGACGCTGTACATTCAGATTTTGAGCGATTGCATTAAAACTTCCATTCATGGTAGTCAGTGAGACGACACCCGGGATCAGGAAATTCAGATAAGGCTGACCGTGCGAAACCGTCTGGATACCCATTCCAAATACGACAAGATACATCAGGGGCGCGATCATCGCAGCCAGAGTGATCTTATAGAAATCTCTTCGAAATTCTACCCATTTTTCCCATAAAATCGTAATAATTCCCATGTTCAGTCCCTCCTTATGATGGCATCAGATGTCTGCCGGCACGTTCGACAAAAACATCCTCCAGCGTTGTTTCACGTAAGGAAGCCTGACCGGAAAGACCGGAGAGATAGGCAATTGCTTCTTCACGGGTGTGGAAATAGTGACTTTTTGTTTCATCACCTGAAAATTCATCTACAGTATAATTACCAAGACTGTTTATCAGGGCAGATGGTGTGCTGACCTCTTCAAGTCGGCCATGATCCATCAGTGCTACACGGCTGCAAAGATTCTGTGCTTCTTCCATGTAATGTGTTGTGAGCAGGATTGTCAGATTTTTGCCGTTCAGTTTGCGGAGAAGATTCCACATCTGACGACGGGACAATGCATCCATACCGGCAGTCGGTTCATCAAGAAGCAGAATTTCCGGATCTGTCAGAAGTGCACGACAAACCATCAGCTTACGTTTCATACCGCCGGAAAGTTTACGTACTGTACGCTTACGGAATTTGATCAGATCACAGAATTCCAGCAGCTCTTCCGTGCGTCGTTTGATCTCCTTACGAGGCATAAAATAAAGACGGCCCTGGTATTCCATAATCTCGTCCATATTCATATCCTGACGCATGGAATATTCCTGTGTGATCACGCTGATCTTGCGCTTGAGATCCGGACGATTTCGGGTAAGTTTCTGACCATCGATCAGGATTTCGCCCTTTGTAGGAAGAAGGAGTGTCGAAAGAAGACTGATCGTAGTTGTTTTACCGGCACCGTTGGGACCGAGAAGACCGAAAAACTCTCCGGTCTCAATTTTCAGATCCAGAGAATCTACGGCAGTGAAATTGTCAAAAGTTTTTGTCAGATTTTTGGTTTCGATCATTTGTGCTCCTTTGCAATGATCAGAGAATAGTATCCGGCATCATCCGGGATTTCTTCTACACTGTGGTAAATATGCTCATCCGGCATACCACAGTTTTCAACCATCAGAACATCCTTACCGCTTCGGGACAGGATTTCCTTTACCTGATTCATTTTTTTGCCGGATTTCATCAGAATATAATTTCCAGATTCTGTCAGTTCATTGTCCAGACGGTGAACGGCAGGAATGATGTGAAGCTGTTCGTTCCATTCGGACAGAGAAATATTCAGACGAGCTGCGGCTGCACAGAAAGAAGTGATTCCGCTGACAAGTTCTGTATGATATCCGTCTGCTTCCACACGATGCTGCAGATAAGAAAATGTAGAATAAACACATGGATCACCAAGAGTCAGGAAAACAATATTTTTTCCCTGATCCAGATAAGATTCAAGAGTTTTGGCTCCTTTTGCATGATTGCGTTCCAGTTCTTCAGCATCATGTGTCATTGGCATGTAAATTGGGAGAAGCTCTTTATCTGCAAGCTCCGGTACAGCCTGAACAGCAATTTTATAAGCAACGGTTTCTCTGACATCAGCACCCGGTACTGCAATGACCTCATTTTCACGAATCATACGAACTGCCTTCAGTGTCATTAATTCCGGATCTCCAGGTCCGACGCCAACTCCAAATAAAGTTCCTTTCATTATAAAAATCCTCCTGATAATTTTAACATTAATTTAAATCACATTCTTTTTATTATACTAGAAGTGTATAGTGTTTGCAATGTGAGATTTGCTGTGTTATATTAGGTGAGAAAATGAGGTTACTGTTTACAGGTAATATCCCGCGAGGTGTTTTGCCATGAATATGGCAAAATCCCGAGACATACGGGGCAAAATCCCATCACCGAAGGTGATTTGGAATGGATTTTGACCAAGTTGCTGTGAACGGAGTGAACAGTAACAAAATGAGAAAATGGAGTAATAATTATGAAGAAAAAAATTACCTGGCTGCTTGCGGCGGCATTTACAGGGATTGTAGCTTTTTCCGGTGTATGTCAGGCGGACGGAATGTCAGTCGATAAAGCGGACGGGGAATATTCCATACAGGTAGATCTTGAAGGTGGAAGTGGTAAGGCAAGTGTAACTTCCCCGACAATCCTTACGGTAGAAGACGGGAAGGCATACGCCCAGATTCAGTGGAGCAGTTCCAATTATGATTACATGATCGTGGACGGAGAGAAATATCTTCCTACAAATGAAGAGGGAATGAATTCTGTCTTTGAGATTCCGGTACTTTTCATGGATGAGGCAATGCCTGTAATCGCAGATACCACTGCAATGGGAGCACCACATGAGATCGACTATAATCTGACGTTTTATTCAGATTCTATTGGATCTAAGAGTCAGCTTCCGCAGGAGGCGGCCAAACGTGTCGTAGCAGTGGCAATGGTGATTATTGTTGGGGGCGGAATCCTTAATTATTTCGTAAACAAAAGAAATCGCTGCTAAAAGTTACAGGAGTAAAAAATGATCATAACAGTAACCATGAATCCGGCAATTGACAAGACGGTGGAGGTTGACAAATTTCAGCCATACGGTCTGAACCGTATCCGGCGGGTTGAGTATGATGCCGGCGGCAAGGGAATTAATGTTTCCAAAACAATCCATGCGCTTGGAGGGGAAAGTCTTGCTATGGGGTTCCTTGGAGGGAATACCGGCAAGACAATCGAAAACGTATTAAATACCCGGAATATCCGTCATGATTTTATTTATGTGGATGGAGATACGAGAACAAACACAAAAGTATTTGACTGTGTGAAAGGTGTGACTGAACTCAATGAACCGGGACCGGCAATTACGGAAAGGCAGATAGAAGCGCTGATTCAGAAAATCTGTACGTATACAGACAAAGAGACACTGGTCGTTCTTGCAGGAAGTGTTCCCGGCGGAGTCAGAAAAACTATCTATGCAGAGATGACAGAATGTGTCCATAAAAAAGGCGGCAAAGTTCTTTTGGATGCAGATGGAGAATTGTTTCGGCTGGCATTAAAGGCAGTTCCGGATATAATAAAACCAAACCGGTCGGAACTTGAAGAATACACTGGCACAGATCACGCTCTGACTGTTCACGAAATTATTGAAACCGCAGAAAACTTCCACGAAAAAGGAATACAGACAGTGGCAGTTTCCATGGGAAAAGACGGAGCTGTTTTTGCAGGAGAAAACTATAAGATAAACTGTCCGGCTTTGCCAGTGCAAGCACATTCCACAGTTGGTGCCGGAGATGCGATGGTGGCTGCACTTGCATATGCCCATGACAGAAAGCTTTCTGAAAAAGAAATGGTAAGACTCTGCATGGCTGTGTCAGCAGGTGCTGTGACAACTGTCGGTACGAAACCGCCGGACAGAGCACTGATAGAACAACTGATGCCGGAAGTCAGGATGCAGATGTTATGACAGAAAGCGATTCAAAACATAGGAGGAATAATGAAAACATCTTATAAAAGAACGATGTATGCCTGTTTTGTAGGATATATTGTGCAGGCAATCGTCAATAACTTTGTACCATTATTATTTGTAACGTTTCAGAAGACATACCAGATTCCGCTGTCAAAGATTACACTTCTGATCACGATCAACTTTATAATCCAGCTTCTGATTGATCTTTTGTCTGCGGGATTTGTAGACCGAATCGGATACAAAGCATCGGTGACGATCGCGCATATTTGTTCAGCAGTCGGCCTATTGGCGTTGACATTGCTTCCGGAGCTTACAGCAGATCCTTTTGCCGGAATCCTGATTGCTGTTGCCATTTATGCAGTAGGCGGAGGCTTGCTTGAAGTACTGATCAGTCCGATCGTAGAGGCGTGTCCTACAGAGAAAAAGGAGGCAGCTATGAGTCTGCTTCATTCTTTTTACTGCTGGGGCCATGTGGGCGTTGTGCTGCTCTCGACAGTATTCTTTTCTGTCTTCGGCATACAGCGCTGGC
>CAKROE010000093.1 GCA_934371915.1 uncultured Blautia sp.
GCAGTGAACAGTCTCAGATGTTGAAAGCATTGATACCATATGCTTCCTCCAGAAGTCAGCAGTTTCTTGCATTGTATGCCAAGCTTATGGAATTTCAAAATACATTTGCTTTGTTTCGTGGAGGACAAAATGATGTGCAGATCTGCAGCCTGAAAGGGGATACTGATCCTTTGGAGATGCTGGAAGATATTCGAAAATTCAGTTATGGAAAGAGCCGTCATCAGCTTGACCAGATCAAAGATATGCTTGTAATGATGCAGTTACTAAAGATAATCAACGAATAAACAGGGATTATTAAGAAGAAGTAAAATGATAATAATTGGCAGAAAGGTAAAAATATGGGCGAAAACAGAAACGAAGACTGGAAAAAAGATCCAAAGCTTGAAAATATTGATGCCGGAAAACTGGATATGCTTCAAAAACTTGCAGAAAAAGGAAGCGGAAAATCCGCTTCCGATATGCTGCCATTTCTTTTGAATGCTGCTGCCTCCGGAAAAAAGAACGGGCTCAATTTCTCACAGAATGAAATCTCAGCAGTTCTTGAAGTAATGAAGACCGGAAAGTCTCCGCAGGAAGCAGCTAAAATTGACAAAATCGTCAACCTTATGCGAATGATACGATGACAGTATTTTCTGTCATCAGATCTCCCGCCGGATTATTCCTGCATGGAAAGGACAGATTTGTTCTGCCAGATATATGTGATCAGAGAAATAATGGTCAGTGCAAGAGACAGCCAGATAAAAATCTGTTCCAGTACAACAAAGATTCCGCCAAAATGAAGAATCAGCAAAATAATCATGATCATCTGGGAGGCAGTTTTAAATTTGCCCCAGTAGTTAGCTGCAATTACAATGCCGTTTTCGGCTGCAATCAGACGGAAGCCGCTGATGATAAATTCACGGCCGATAATGATGATCACGAACCATGCCGGCAGACGGTTAAGTTCGATCATGCAGATCATCGCAGAGCAAACAAGAAGTTTGTCCGCAAGTGGATCCATAAATTTACCAAAGTTGGTAACAAGATTATTTTTGCGTGCCAGATATCCGTCAAACCAGTCGGTAACACTGGCAACTACAAATAATGCAAGTGAAATATAACGATTGGCATCACCGCCCCATCCGGTAAGAAGAAAAACAACAAGAAACGGAACGATAATCATTCTGGCAACTGTAAGTTTATTTGGTGTATTCATCAGTCAACTCTCCTATCAAATCGTATTCCAAAGCGCCTGTGACGGTTACTTTTGCAAAATCACCGGTAACAAGCAATTCTCCTGTCTGTACAAAGATATATCCGTCTACTTTCGGGGCATCCCCATAAGTACGGCCAATATAAGCACTTTCACCGGAAACCTTTCCTTCAATCATGACCAGGACTTCCTGTCCGATACGGCCATTTCCTTTATCAAGGGAAATTTCCTGCTGAAGCTCCATGATCTCATCGCGGCGTGCTTCTTTTACTTCTTCAGGAACCTGACCTTCCATAGTCTCGGCAGGTGTGCCTTCCTCTGGGGAATACGTAAATACACCCAGACGGTCAAATTCCATCTCATCAACAAATTCCATAAGCTCCTGATGATCTTCTTCTGTCTCACCCGGGAATCCGGTGATCAGGGAAGTACGGAGCACAATGTCCGGAATTTCACGGCGAAGTTTGGTGATGATATCAATAAGCTGCTGCTTGGAGGTGCGGCGTCCCATGCGGCGAAGAATCTTGTCACTTGCGTGTTGAATCGGAAGATCCAGATAATGACAGATCTTAGGTTCTTCTTTCATAACCTGGATCAGTTCGTCGTAAATTTCTTCCGGATAGCAGTAAAGCACACGGATCCAGCGGATTCCTTTGATCTGACAGAGCTTCTTAAGAAGAAGATGCAGAGTTTTTTTGCCGTAAAGATCTGTGCCGTATACGGTGGTTTCCTGTGCAACCAGGATCAGTTCCTTAACACCCTGAGATGCCATATACTCGGCCTGTTTCAGCAGGCGTTCCTCCGGTACACTGCGGAATTTTCCGCGAAGGGATGGGATAATGCAGTAAGTACAGTGCTTATCACAGCCTTCGGCAATCTTGAGATATCCGAAATGTCCTCCGGTAGTGATGACTCTGTGGCCGCAGTCTTCCGGAAGCTCATTGATATCGCGGAATTCCTGGAAAACATTTCCTGTCTGCACCTCATTTAAAGCTTTGACGATGTCTCCGTAAGATGTTGTTCCGAGTACAGCATCAACTTCCGGAATCTCCTGTGTGATTTCTTCCTTGTATCTCTGTGCCATACATCCTGTTACGATCAAAGCCTTACAGGTTCCGGATTTCTTGTATTCGGCCATCTCAAGGATGGTGTTGACGCTCTCTTCTTTTGCGTCATGAATAAAACAGCATGTATTAATGACAATCGCATCGGCTTCCTCTTCTGAATCGACGATTTTATGACCGTTTGCAGTGAGCAGTCCGAGCATTTCTTCAGAATCAGCAAGGTTTTTATCACAACCCAGTGATATAAATAATATTTTCATAAAATCTCCTGACAATACATAATCAGAAGACGGACGCCTTCTGATTATATTTTTAACTGATATAAATATTGGACAGACTTTATTCGTTATCTTCTGCCGGTGTCTCGGTTGTTTCAGCCGCTTCAGATGTTTCCTCTGCTGCAGATGTGGTGACTTCTTCATCATTTTCGGCAGCAGCTACAATCTTAACTTCTCCTTTATAAAGTTCGTCAATAGCAACGGAGAGAGGCTTTTTATCAGCAGCATTCGGTACAAGCGGTTCTGCACCCGCAATGAGCTGTCTTGCTCTTTTGCTGGTTGCAAGTACCAGAGAATAACGGCTGTTCAGCATCATGGTGTTATCGTCTTCCTCTGCGTTATTGTTAATTGCCTGAATAAGTTCTGAATATGATGGATGTAACATTTTATTTATCTCCTTTCATAAAGATCCGAGCTTCCTGCTGGATCGTGTTGATGAATTCTTCATTGCGCTGTGCCTTTGCACGTTCGCTCAAAATAATCTGGTGAAGGCGGTCTACACAGTCTTCTACCTGGTCATTGACTAAAATATAATCATAAGAAGGCATTCCTTCAGCTTCTTCTGATGCACGTCTGAGACGGGATTCGATTACGTCGGCAGTTTCTGTACCACGTCCTATAAGACGATTGCGGAGTTCCTCAAAACTTGGTGGTGTAACAAAGACCAGAACAGCCTCCGGATTCTTTGCTTTGATCTGCATAGCTCCCTGAATCTCAATCTCAAGAATCACGTTTTTGCCTTTGGCAAGCATTTCTTCTACATAAAAACGAGGAGTACCATAATAATTGTCTACATATCTGGCGTACTCGAGAAATTCATCATTCTCGATCATGGCTTCTACTTCTTCTTTTGTTTTAAAGAAGTATTCGATGCCATCCCGCTCTCCTTCACGGGGATTTCTCGTAGTAACAGAGATTGATAATGCATAATCATCATATTTCTGTATAAGACGTTTCATAACGGTACCTTTGCCGGCTCCCGAGAAACCGGAAACAACTGTTAAAACACCTTTACTCATGCTCATCTTCCTTTTCTTCGTAATCATATGCTTCTGCAAAACGTCTGGCAATCGTTTCAGGCTGTAGTGCAGAAAGGACAAGGTAATCATCGGAAGTTACAATAACTGCTTTTGTCTTACGTCCCTGTGTCGCATCGATCAGTTCCCGTGTACCCTTGATGCTCTGGATCATCCGTTTTACCGGTGCAGCATCCGGACTTACAACCGCAACGATCTTGCGGGAATTTACGACATTTCCAAATCCGATGTTGATCAGTTTAGCCAAAACTTCCCTGCCTCCGTTATTCTATATTCTGAATCTGTTCGCGGATCTTTTCGATTTCCGTTTTCAGATCAATTGCAATATCCGAAACTTCAAGGTCGCTGGATTTGGAAAGAATCGTATTGGCCTCGCGGTTCATTTCCTGAGCCATAAAATCCATCTTACGTCCGACACCTTCTTTTTCTTCGAGAATCTTCTGCATTCCATGAATATGGCTGTGCAGACGAACCGTTTCTTCATCATTACAGATCTTATCGGAAAAAAGAACAACTTCCGCTGCGATGCGGTTGTCGTCAATCTGTGAATCTTCAAGAAGCTCGTGTACCTTCTGTTCCAGCTTCTCGCGGTATTCCTGAACAACTTTCGGAGAACGTTCTTCTACACGATTTACCTTTTCGTCCAGACCGGCGAGCTTGTCAAGAAGATCTTCTTTCAGATGCTGTCCCTCTCTGGTCCGTGCCTCAACAAATCGAACACAGGCTTCGTTAAGTGGTCCTTCGAGAAGTTTCCATAACTGTTCCTCATCCACAGACTGTTCCTCCATGGTCAGGACTTCCGGATATCTGGACAAGGTGGTCACGCGGACATCATTTTCCAGATGAAATTCTTCTGCCATCTGATTCAGATAAGAAAGATATTCTGCAGCCAGTTCTTTATTGTATTTGAGCGTGTAATTATTTGAAGTGTAGTCTTCGTAGGTAATGAATACATCTACCTTACCGCGCTGCATATATTTCTTCATAAGATTACGTACCTGACCCTCAAGCATATTGAAACGCCGTGGCATTTTAATATTCAGATCCAGGTACCTGTGATTGACAGATTTCATTTCTACCGTAATACGGCACTGTTCTGTCACTTTTTCTGCATGGCCGAAGCCTGTCATACTTTTTATCATAAGTTTTCTCTCTTTGCAAGTCTCATTTTCTACATACAGATTTATTATAGAGCATTCTAAAAAGGTAGTCAATTTCTTTTTCTGACATGAAGTTGTTTTTTTATATGAATACACTTTCTTATGCTAACTGGTTACATTGACACATTGCCATGTCACGAGGTACAATATCAGCGAATCATTCAGAAGGGAATTATATATAAATGAAAGAAAAATTAAAACACTTTTCGCTTCTGACTGTAAGTACGCTGATCATGGCAGTCGGAACATACTTTTTCAAATTTACAAACAATTTTACGTTTGGAGGAATCACCGGCCTTGCGGTTCTGGTTGCAGATAAGACATCTATTTCTGCCAGTGACTTTTCTTTCATCGTAAATATGCTGCTTCTGGTACTCGGATTTGTGGTACTGGGTAAAAAATTTGCCGCAAAGACAGCATATTGCAGTATTCTTCTTTCGGTTGCACTTTCTACACTGGAACGTGTCTGTCCGATGGATCATCCGCTGACGGATCAGACCATGCTGGAACTCTGTTTTGCGATTGCACTTCCGGCACTTGGATCTGCAATCCTGTTTAATATCGGTTCATCAAGTGGCGGTACGGACATCATTGCAATGATACTTAAGAGATACAGCAGTTTTGATATCGGGAAGGCACTTCTTGTGACGGATATTATGATCACTGTTGCAGGATGTTTTGTTTTTGATATCAAAACCGGACTGTATTCTTTCCTCGGTCTTACGATCCGCTCTTTTATGATCGACAACTTTATTGAGGGATTTAATCTTTCGAAATATTTCAATGTTGTCTGTGATGAACCGGAACCGATCTGCAATTTCCTTGTTCATGAGCTGCAACGAAGCGCGACGATCGTTCATGCGCAGGGAGCTTTTTCAGGAAAAGACAAATATATCGTATTTACCGTACTCAGCCGTCCTCAGGCAGTACGTCTTCGTAACTTTATTAAAGAAAACCAGCCGAGTGCATTTATGTTGATTTCTAATACAAGCGAAATCATCGGTAAGGGATTCCACAGCATCTGATACGCACTAAAGGAGAAATAAAATGGCATTTGATGGCATCACCATTGCTGCAATGGTACAGGAATTACATAAAAATCTGGATAACGGCCGTTTTAACAAAATTGCACAACCGGAGGCGGATGCCCTGATGATCACCGGAAAGGGGGCAAACGGACAGTGCAGGTTATTTATTTCTGCAAGTCCTTCTCTCCCACTGATCTATTTTACGGGCAAAAACAAACCAAGTCCCCTGACTGCGCCAAACTTCTGTATGCTGCTCCGTAAGCATCTGGGAAGTGCAAGAATCGGAAATATCGTGCAGCCGGGACTGGAACGTGTGGTAGAGTTTGAACTGGAACATTTAAACGAACTGGGCGATCCATGTAAAAAATATCTGATCGTTGAACTGATGGGAAAATACAGCAACATCATCTTCTGTGATGAAAACAGGATGATCCTTGACAGCATCAAGCATGTGTCTTCACATATGAGTTCTGTCCGGGAAGTCCTTCCGGGGAGAGATTATTTTCTTCCGCAGACACAGGAAAAACAGGATCCACTGACGATCACGGAAGAAGTTTTTAAAGAATCTGTATGCAAAAAGCCGTGTAATATCGCAAAGGCAATCTATACAACACTGACCGGAATCAGTCCTCTGATTGCGGAAGAAATCTGCTATCGTGCTTCCATTGACGGAAGTGATGCGGCACAGTCACTTGATGAAAATGCAGCAACACATCTCTATCATACTTTCCACCGTCTGATCGAACAGGTGCAGGAGGGAGATTTTACTCCGAACATTATTTACAGAGAGGATGAGCCGGTAGAATATGCTGTCCTTCCACTCACGCAGTACGGATCGGAATATCACAGCCAGACATTTGAATCTGTTTCAGAAATGCTGGAAACTTACTATGCATCGAAAGAAATTCTGACGAGGATCCGTCAGAAATCTTCTGATCTTCGAAGGATCGTGCAGACAGCTCTTGAGCGAAACCGTAAGAAACTGGTTCTCCAGCAGAAACAAATGAAAGATACTGCCAAAAAGGACAAGTACAAAGTCTATGGAGAACTGATCAATACGTATGGTTATGGTCTGGAAGACGGATGCAAATCATTTAAAGCCCTGAATTATTATACAAATGAAGAAATCACGATTCCGCTGGATCCGACAATGACACCGGGAGAAAACGCGAAGAAATATTTTGATCGCTACGGTAAGCTGAAACGCACCGAAGAGGCGCTGACAGAGCAGATTGCGGATACTGAATCTGAAATCGAGCATCTGGAATCTGTATCAAATGCGCTGGATATTGCACGTGCAGAGAGCGATCTTGCCCAGATCAAAGAAGAACTGACAGAGTATGGTTATATAAAGAAGCACTATACAAATAAAAAAGGACAGAAAGCGCAGGCAAAATCAAAACCGTTCCATTATATTTCCAGTGATGGATTTGATATCTTTGTAGGAAAAAACAATTATCAGAATGATGAACTGACATTTAAGATGGCAACTGGCAATGACTGGTGGTTCCATGCCAAAAAGATGGCGGGTTCCCATGTTGTTGTGAAGACTCCGGACGGAGAACTTCCGGACCGTACCTTCGAGGAGGCCGGACGTCTTGCTGCTTATTATTCAAAAGGCAGAACCGCTCCTAAAGTAGAGATTGATTATATTCAGAAAAAACACGTCAAGAAACCAGGCGGCGCCAAACCGGGATTTGTAGTCTATTATACAAACTACTCTCTCATGGCAGCACCTGATATCTCAGACATCAAAGAAGCCCCCCGGTCATAAACCGGAGGGCTTTTTTGATACTTCTCTTATAAATCCTGATGCTTTTTATTTGGCAACAAAATTGATAATCTTATTTGGAACATAGATTTCTTTGATCAGGTTTTTGCCTTCAAGGAAAGATGCAATTCTTTCATCTGCCTTTGCAATCTCGAATGCTTTTTCTTTATCGCAGCCGTTCGGGATTACGATAGTTCCTCTTACTTTACCATTTACCTGAACACCGATCTCAACAGTCTTGGCAACAGTCTTGCCTTCATCGTATACCGGCCATGGAGCAACTGCAAGCAGTCCCTCACCACCGAGGAATTCCCAGATTTCTTCGCAGAGATGCGGAGCAAACGGGCTTAAGAGCTTAATAAAGATGCCTAAATCTTCTTTGCCGATATGACCTTCTGCAGTGATCTCATTGATCAGAGTCATAAGACTTGCGATTGCAGTATTGAATTTCAGGTTTTCAATGTCGGAAGAAACTTTCTTGATGGTACGGTGAATCTTCATCTCCAGTTCGTCGGAAACAGGTTCTTCGGAAAGGATATCCGTCAGACCTGCAACACGGTCAAGGAATTTCTTACAGCCTTTTACAGAACTGTCACTCCACGGTGTTGCTGCACCGTAATCACCCATAAATAATACATAAGTACGAAGGGTATCTGCACCGTACTCTTCTACAATGTCAAGCGGATCGACAACGTTACCTTTGGATTTACTCATCTTGTCTCCGTCCGGTCCGAGGATCAGTCCCTGGATAGAACGTTTTGCGTAAGGCTCCGGAGTATTGACAACACCGAGATCATACAGGAAATGATGCCAGAATCTGGAATAGATCATATGTCTGGTAACGTGTTCCATACCACCGTTGTACCAGTCAACCGGCATCCAGTATTTGAGTTTGTCCATATCAGCCAGTGCCTGTGTGTTGTGCGGATCAGTATATCTTAAGAAATACCAGGAAGATCCTGCCCACTGAGGCATGGTATCTGTTTCACGTTTGGCCGGCGCACCACATTTCGGGCATGTGCAGTTTACGAAGGAATCAATCTTTGCAAGAGGTGACTGTCCATCTTCACCCGGCTCAAAATCTTTGACATCCGGCAAACGAAGCGGAAGTTCTTCTTCCGGAACAGCTACAACACCACATTTCGGGCAATGGATAAGCGGAATCGGCTCACCCCAGTATCTCTGACGGTTGAATGCC
>CAKROE010000094.1 GCA_934371915.1 uncultured Blautia sp.
GGAAATACTGAAAAAAATAAATGATGAAGCGCAGGATTTGATTGAAAAAATGAGGTGTGCAGTATGAGTGAAATGATGATGTGTCAGGCTAATGATAATACGGAAAATGTAGATCAAAAGGCACTGGAACTGGCACAGGACTTTAGTTATGATGGCTACCAGGTTGTAAGAAGGGAGCTTTTTGCCCATTTACGAGAACCGGCGGTTGTGATACGGAGGGACAGTGTGACATTTAATACTGCTTGTATTGCTGGGTTAGAAGATGCGGTTTATATTCAAATTTTGGTGAATCAGGATAATAAAAGAATGGTAGTGCGTAAATGCGAAGAAAATGATAAGGATGCTTTGCGTTGGTGCATTGAGAAACCAGATAAAAGAAAAAGTAGAAAAATGTCAAATAAATTATTCTCAGCTATGATGTATGACATGATGGGATGGGACACGGATTGCCGATACAAGATTTTGGGACACAAGATAACGCATGAAGATGAGACTATGTATATCTTTGATTTATTGGAAACAGAAATTTTCATGGATACTAAGAGAAAGAAAAAGGTAAAAACAGTATCTTCAGAAAAGGAAACGACAGTTTCTACATCAACGGATCAGACACCAGAGCAGCGACAGGATGAAATTGCAGCGAAAGTGGCTAGAAAGCTGAACAGAATACCATTTTATCCAAAAGGATGGAAGGATTCTTTTGGTTTGCCAGTGGAGGAGCATAAAAAAGCATTGGAAACTAATTTAACAGACGGCTATATAGAATTTTCATCGACAAGGTGATAGAAGAATAGCACTCATTTTGAAAGGAGGAGTGCAGATGTCGAAAATCACAGCAAACATCACAGGGGTATCTCTGTGCCAAAAAACAGGAACAATAAGAATTTTTCGATCAACAATAAAAGAATTAAGTGATCCGAAGTATATTCGCTTTTTATTTAATCCGGAAAAGAGGACACTGGCAGTCCAGGCAGCGAAAAGAAAGGAAGCAGAGTGTTTTCGTGTGCCAGAATATAATCCAAAGGACTGGGATTTTAAAATATGTAGTATTCAGATGCAAAGAATGATCTGGAAAGTGTGTGACTGGAGTGAAAATGCCACATATCGAATAGCAGGAACATATTATCCAGAATATAATCTGGTGGAATTTGACTTAAAACAGGCTGTTGTCGTGCAAGTTGGGGAAAGTGAATAGAAGAAAGAACGAAGATTATAGGACTTCTGAGAAATCAGAGGTTCTTTTTTTATCCTTGTTTTGAGGGTGATTTAATAATCTTGTGCTTTATGAGTTAACTTTGAAAAAAAGTTGTTCCTATATTGACATTAGCAGGACTTCGACCGGGCGAAAAACTGTTCGAAGAAAAACTGATGGCAGAAGAAGGCTTAAAGAAAACAAAGAACGACCTGATTCATATCGGCTGTCCGATTCCGTTTGATATTGAAGAGTTTTTGGAGCAACTGGATGAGCTGATGGAAGCAGCATACAAAAATAAAGATGATATGCAAGAGAATTGCAGATATACTAGAAGGAAAAGAATATCACACTTGGATCGTAGAATAATCCTTAACTTCCTGAAAAAGTAACACTCAAAAAATGGCAGATTGTAAAAAAACTGTTACTGTTCAAAGGTATATATAAGTCATTGTAAAAAGTGACGAAATTACTTTTTCTATTTTGGGGATAATTATCTTCAGCAGAAAAAACTGTGTTTATAGTTTGTAAGTAGGTAATCATCCGGAACACTCTAGGGTCATACCCTATATTCAGAGAATAAAAAAATTAAATTTGCTCTGAAAGTTCTTTAAAGAAAATATAAAAATTGCAAATTAATTAGGATATATAATGGCACATTATGATAGAGTGCTTATATTTTATGTACTTCTGAAAAAGTAATTTATCAAATTGTGCAGTATTTATAATAAATCCATGTTTTTAGCTGAGATGTTTAGGGCTGATTTCAATGTTTGCAATATAGTAATTACGAAAAAATAATAATTGGAGGGAGTTGAAGTACATGCGGGAGAAAAATGTAGTATTGATAAATAAGGTGATTCTGGTAACCGGTGCAGTGGGGTTTATCGGTTCTAATCTTGTGCTGGAGCTTTTGAGAGAGATACATCCGGTACATATTATCGGTATCGACAATATGAATGATTATTATGATGTTTCTATTAAAGAATATCGTCTGGAGCAGATTGGAAAATTAGCAGCAGACTATCCGGAATCTTCTTGGGAATTTATTAAAGGGTCTATCGCAGATAAGGGACTTGTTGATTTTATTTTTGCAAAATATAAACCAAGTGTTGTGGTGAATCTGGCTGCACAGGCTGGTGTACGTTATTCAATCACGAATCCGGATGTTTATATCCAGTCTAATCTGATCGGTTTTTACAATATTCTTGAAGCCTGCCGTCATTCTTATGACAATGGACAGACCGAAGTGGAGCATCTGGTATATGCTTCCAGTTCTTCTGTCTATGGTACAAATAAAAAGGTTCCGTATTCTACAGAAGATAAAGTTGATAATCCGGTTTCGCTTTATGCTGCGACTAAGAAGTCAAATGAACTGATGGCCCACGCATATTCCAAATTATATAATATTCCTTCTACAGGGCTTCGATTCTTTACTGTGTATGGCCCAGCAGGACGTCCGGATATGGCTTATTTTGGATTTACCAATAAGCTTCGCAATAATGAGACGATTCAGATTTTTAATTTTGGAAACTGTAAACGTGATTTTACATATGTGGATGATATTGTAGAGGGTGTAAAGCGTGTGATGCAGGCTGCTCCTGAAAAGAAGACAGGAGAGGACGGGCTTCCGGTTCCACCTTATGCTGTTTATAATATTGGAAACAGTAATCCTGAGAATCTGCTGGAGTTTGTGGATATTTTGCAGCAGGAACTGATCCGTGCAGGAGTCCTTCCGGAAGATTATGATTTTGAGGCGCACAAGAAATTAGTTCCCATGCAGCCGGGAGATGTTCCTGTGACATATGCAGATACATCTGCACTGGAGGAGGATTTTGGTTTTAGGCCATCTACTTCTTTGCGTGAGGGACTGAGAAAATTTGCGGAATGGTATAAAGAATTTTATAGGCAGGAGGAATTTTAGAAGATGAAGGTAGCAGTAGCAGGTACAGGATATGTAGGTTTATCAATCGCAACACTTTTATCCCAGCATCATAAGGTTATGGCTGTGGATATTGTTCCGGAGAAGGTGGAACTGCTCAATCAGAGAAAGTCTCCTATCCAGGATGAGTATATTGAGAAATATCTGGCTGAGAAGGATTTGAATCTTATAGCGACTCTGGATGCAGAGGCTGCATATAAGGATGCAGATTTCGTGGTGATCGCAGCACCTACCAATTATGATAGTAAAAAGAATTTCTTTGATACTTCTGCAGTAGAGGCTGTTATTAAGCTGGTGATTCAGTATAATCCGGATGCGGTAATGGTTATTAAGTCTACAATCCCGGTTGGTTTTACAGCCTCTGTTCGTGAGAAGTACCATTGCGATAATATCATTTTCAGTCCAGAATTTCTTAGGGAATCAAAAGCACTTTATGATAACTTATATCCATCTAGGATTATTGTAGGAACTGATGTACAGAATGCAAGACTTGTGAAAGCTGCCAATACATTTGCCGAACTGTTGCAAGAAGGTGCAATCAAAGAGAATATTGATACTCTGATTATGGGATTTACGGAAGCAGAGGCGGTTAAACTTTTTGCGAATACATATCTGGCATTGAGGGTATCTTATTTTAATGAACTTGATACTTATGCAGAGATGAAGGGACTGAATACACAGCAGATTATTAACGGAGTATGTCTGGATCCGCGTATTGGTTCCCATTATAATAATCCATCCTTTGGATATGGTGGATATTGTCTGCCGAAAGATACGAAACAGCTTCTGGCAAACTATGAAGATGTTCCACAGAATATGATGTCTGCCATTGTAGAATCCAACAGAACAAGGAAAGACTTCATTGCCGACAGAGTTTTACAGAAGGCAGAATACTATGCTTATGGTGATGAAAATACTTATGATGCTTCAATGGAAAAAGAGGTTGTAATTGGTGTATACCGTCTGACTATGAAATCCAATTCCGATAACTTCCGTCAGTCATCTATTCAAGGAGTTATGAAGCGTATCAAAGCGAAAGGTGCAACCGTTATTATCTATGAACCAACGCTGGAAGATGGAACAACCTTTTTTGGAAGTAAGGTTGTAAATGATCTTGCCAAGTTTAAAGAGCAGAGTCAGGCAATTATCGCAAATAGGTATGACTGCTCTCTGGATGATGTGAAGGATAAAGTTTATACAAGGGATTTGTATGGACGAGATTAAAATATGTTGGGAGATATATTACAATTTATACATAATTTGATAGTGCAGTTTTGTGAATCACCGGTTTCATCTCCGATTACATGGTGTTTAGGAATTATCTGGATAATTAAATCAATATATAATCTGTACAAAATGAAAGTGAAAACAGATGAATTGGTTGCTGAGAGGGAAACAAAAGAAGTTTCAGAGGCTATAAAGAATCTGGATGATTTAGCTGAAAAAAGTAAAGAAGAAAATAAAGATATAAGAACATTAATGTTTGAAAATCTGAAAGAGTTGAAAGAGTTCTATGTTATATGCAAACAGCAAATTAGAAAATCTTTTTCGGCAGCGATGTTCTCATGTTTTGCAGGATTTATGCTCTTTATTTTGGCAGTTATTATATTTTTACTAGGTGGAAATAATTCAGCATCATTTATGGCGGGTTTGTCTGGGGCAATAGTTGAGATTGTGTCTGGTCTTTATTTTTGGATGTATAAGGAAACTTCTAAGCAACTTGGAAAATACCATAAAAGATTGGAAACAACTGAGAAATATTTAATTGCTTTACAGATTATTGATATGTTACCAGAAGAAAACAGAAATGAACAATATGGAAAATTGATAGATTATATTTTTGAGAAAGTGTGACTGTAAATCCTCAAATATGAGTACGGTGTTTTTTAACTAAAATCATTAGATGATTGCTTTACAAAACTAAAATTTTTTAAAGGAGTAATCTTAAGACTCCCCAAAAGATAAGAGAAGAAAAGACAAATGTGGAAAAGTAAGAAAAAAAAGAAACAACAAGAAGAAATTGAAAAAATCGTGGCTCCTTACCCAGATATTGAGGCGGAAAATGTGAAATATCTAATTCGAAATTCAGAGGGTAACTATATTGTCTTTTTGGATGCGGATGGAGAGTTGGACTGGGAAACAACAGATGCGTGTGACGCTACGAAAGAAAAATTGTTTAGTGATACACTTTCTGAGTTATGTGTTTTACAGCAAGATGCTTGCGTTCCTCAGATGTCTAAAAAGATGAGCATGCAGTACAATCGTTTGTTGGGGGGGATTTTGGTTGCAGCGTTGGAAAAAAATGAAGTGTCTGCAAGAAAGTTGTTAAAAAAAGTTAAAATCTATTTGCAGTCACGGGAATACGAGATTACACGTAAATGGTTTGTAGGGAATTGTTTAATTTGCTTATTAGCAGCGACATTTGCATTTTTACGATTGCGTAATAAAAGCTGTTGTCTTTCAAAAGATGGGCTCAGATGCTTATATTTTGGTATCTTGGGTGGAGTTTGGTCAGTACTGCAGCAGAATGGAAAGCAGAAAAATACTTGTAGTGCAGGTAGATGGATGGTATTTTTGGAAGTTATATCCAGATTAATTATCAGTAGTGCGTCTGCTTTTATAATTTGGAAAGCATATCAGGCAGGGGTTGTTTTTGCTAATTTTTCATCAGGAATAGGAAAAGAAGCGTTCGAAACTTGCTTGTATATAGTTGCTGGATTTAGTGAGAGACTGGCTCCATCACTGATTGAGCGGTTTGAGGATACAAAGGAGGATACAAAAGATGAGAAAGAAAATATTGATATTATCGAATCCAGGACGTGAAGGAGCAGAAAATTATTGTGAAGGTGTTAAACATGATGTTGATAACTATAAACAGTTTTTTCTATCACCGGTAGGCGGAAACTGGTATGAGTCGGAAATTGACTGTAGGCAATATGCAACTAAATCCGAAGTATTGAATCTATTGAAAGATATGAGAAACTTAGATTTTTCTATTATTATCTTTGTCGGACATGGATATTCACAATATAATAGATCTTATGTAGAATTAAAACCATCAATTTGGCAGAATGATACAACTAATGATATGGATACGGAGGAGTTTAGAGAATCTGCTTGTAAGAGAATTGTAATTTTAGACTGCTGTCGTAAGGAATGGGTGCCGCTTTTTGAGCATAATGCGGTTGTAAACAGAATTGAAAAATCATTTTCAATGTATCGAAATACTAGAGAAATCTATGAAAGCGTTATTGAGGAAATGCCAATAATGAATTTGTTTTTATATGGGTGTGATTTAGGAGAAACATCTGGTGACGATAGCCGTCGAGGAGGATATTATTCTTGTGCTTTATTGGATGTATGTTATCAGCAAGCACAAGAGTATCGTCATAAACAGGAAAGACATTATGTATCTGCGGTTCAGGCACATGAACTTGCTATCCCGTTGGTTAAAAAGAAAAAATATGATCAGAATCCTCAGATTGAAAAACCTAGAAGTGAACCATATTTGCCATTGGCTATTGTATAAGAAAACTATAAAAAAGTATCAATATATATTGCAGGCAAGAACCAGTAGTGCTATACTAGTGAATGGTTTGAGTTTTTTTGTCTGACACATAATTTGCAACAATTAACGAACAATCTACATCAGAGAGAAGACAGATAATGAGTATAATTGATTTTCATTCTCATATCCTGCCGGGGATTGACGATGGTGCCAGGAATCTGGACACTTCGATGGCAATGCTGGAGCAGATAAGGGAGCAGAAAGTAGATTACATGGTAGCGACTCCACATTTTTATGCTTCGAAGGACAGGATAGATTCTTTCCTTAAGAAGCGGGCGAATGCGTGGGAGCAGCTGAGCGAGGCAATTGAAGAGCGACAATTTCACAATGCACCGCAGTTTTTTCTCGGCAGTGAGGTGGCTTTTTTTGAGGGCATCAGCCGGGCGGATCAGATCGACAGTCTTACGATAGGAGATGCGAATCTATTGTTGCTGGAGATGCCGTTTGTGCCGTGGACGATGCAGAATGTGCGTGAAGTTGAGAAGCTGATAAGTGACAGGAAACTTCATGTGATCATCGCGCATCTGGAGCGTTTTATCTGGATGCCGGGCAATAAGAAGATGATTCAGAGTCTTCTGGAGCTTCCGGTAACGGTTCAGATCAATGCGGAGAGCTTTCTGGAATGGAAACATCGGAGAGCACTGCTCAAGATGTTCCGTGATGGAACGGCGCATATTCTGGGAAGTGACTGTCATGGAGCACATCACAGGGTACCGGATCTTCTTGCGGGAAGAACGATGATTGAGAAGAAAGCAGGAGCAGATGTTTTGCATCGGATTGACATGCAGGGTGAGAAACTCCTGTTTGGAGATAGATAATAAGCTGTTTTTTGTGAACAGTACAGGAGGATAGGAAAATGTCAAAAAAGACAACGGTTATTTGTAGCTGCATATTGTTTGTTCTGCTGGTAGCGCTGATGGCATGCGAGGTAATGAATCCGACCGGTGGACAGGCATTCCTGAGTAAGATTTTTTAGGCTGAGAGAAACGGGAGCGAGGATATATGGCGGGGTACAGAAGACGACAGGACAAAAAAAGATTATATAAAGGTCTTGGGATCGCAGCCGGTGTTCTTATACTTGGAATCGCGGTGATCGGTGTGGTGCTTGGAATGGCGGATCATTACCGGATAAACAGTGACAGCAGCACGGACAGTCGGGAAACGATTACATACAAGAATGAAACTTATGTGAAGAAGGGCAATCTTGAGACATACCTGATCGCGGGAATCGATGCGCCGGGTAAGGTAGAGAAGGTAACGGAGTACGATGGCACCGGTCAGTGTGATGTGCTGGCAGTGATCGTCAGGGACAGATCTACAGACCAGTGTAAGCTTCTTTCGATTGACCGTAATACGATTACAGCAGTAAAGAGTCTGGACAACGATGGAACATATCTGGACACGACGGATATTCAGATTTCGCTTGCACATGCGATGGGATTTGACCAGCAGGTGCGCGCGGAGAATACGGTTGATGCGGTGTCGCATCTGCTGGGAGATCAGACGATAGACGGATATGCGATGGTCAATATGGGTGCGATCCAGGTCGTGAATGATATGGTTGGTGGTGTCACAGTCACCATAGAGGATGATTTCTCGGATATAGATCCGTCCATGAAAAAGGGTGAGACGGTTACGCTGATGGGCGAACAGGCCGAGAAATATGTCAGAAGCAGGAAAGAAGTTGCAGATGGATCCAATCAGAACCGTATGAGCCGTCAGAGCAACTATGAGGAGGCTTTTAAGCCGGCTTTCCGAAGTAAATGCGCCGAAAACAGTAAGTTCCCGCTGGAAGTTTATCATGCAATGGAAGACTATATGACGACGAATATCAGTGCGAAGAAGTTCTGTCGCCTTGCAATCCTTATGTCGGATGAAAATCAGGATGAAAAGGTTGCGATAAGCGGAACCTATGGCCTTGACGAGGATGAATGGCAGACCTTTACTCCGGATGAGGACAGCCTTCAGGAAGCGA
>CAKROE010000095.1 GCA_934371915.1 uncultured Blautia sp.
GTTGCATTAAAAGGTCGTATGAAAATCGACGAAAACAAATAATTACATAATTGATTTACCGCACCACAAAAGCCGAAACGTTATCAATACAATTTTGATAATGCTCCGGCTTTTCTTTTGTTTTATTTACTTGCGGTTCTTATTGGTAAGCTGTAAATCCGAGGTCTTTTACTGTCATATGCAGTTTTGAACTTAAAATGTAATTTGCACCTGCAATCGCTGCCTGAAGTGTCGCATTAGAAGCTTTCTGAATGCTCTTCGGAGCCTTACTTCCACTGAGCTTACGGAAAGTTACATCTTTCTTTCCTGTATAGCTGTTTGCATTGAACTTTGCAGTTGCATAAGTTTCATTTCCATCCCCGAAGATTGCAGATATTGCTTCTGCAGTAGCTGATTTTGAACAGTTTACAAGGACATCTACAGCTGATGAAACATCCTCTTTTTTATCAATGATCGCCAGCCCTATATCCAGTTTATTTGTTTTTGGATCATATCCCAGAATTGCAGTCGTATGTGCGTCAATTTTCTTCTCAATATATCTTATTCCGTCACTGTCGACCTTGCCTTTCTTATTCAGATACTTCTTTACCTTCGTATAATTTTTTGTATATTTTGAAGAACCTGTGGATGCCTTTTTTACATTAACGGTACAGGTCAGTCTGGTTTTACCGATCGTTGCCGTAATCTTCGCTGTTCCGGCCTTCTTTGCAGTAACTTTGCCTGTCTTGCTGACCGTAGCAACTTTTTTGTTGCTGGATTTCCATTTCGGCGTCCGTGTTGTACCATTTACCTTCAATGTGTATGTCTTGCCTGTTTTTACATTGATTTTGGTTTTATTCAGTTTTGGCTTTGCTTTCTTTGATGCCGCCTCAACTTCTGTCACATATCCGTTTCCCGCAAAAGCTGCCGGAGCTGCTGTAGCCACCAGAAGTCCCACCAGAGTTCCACACAGAAGTTTTTTTAATGTTCTTTTCATTCCCCTATCTCCTTTTATTTTTCTTTTTATTTTACAGAAATCACATAAGATCTGTCAAATACTTCGTCTGGTTTCAGCATATTGATATTTGGTTTCTGAGACAGTTCTTTATTATAACCGGTATTATCACATCGTCCCATCCATGGCTCGAGGCATACAAACGGCGCTCCGATTGCAGACCAGATACCAAAGTTCGGGAATCCTTCACAGGAAATCTCCACATACGGAGTACCGTCCGGCAGGGCAATTCCGGCTTTTGTGATCTGTCCGTCATCAAAGATCAGTGCGCCTTCATCAAACATATGTTCATCGATCAGACAGGTACCATTTTCCAAAGAAAGTGTGTGTGGCTGGTCCGGCATTGCCGTCCCATATTCCGGGTTCAGAAGGCAATAGGTAAGTTCTTTCTGTCCGCTGAATGTCAGATGGTACTGACTCTGCACCGTGTCCGGAAGAACCGGGACATTAAATGCCGGATGTGCACCGATCGTAAAATACATCGTCTCCTGATCTTTGTTTACGACCTTCCATGCCACCGTCAGATCACGTCCGTTTAACGTATGGGTAATGTAAAGCTGAAATTCATACGGCCATGCTTTCTTCGTTGCTTCCGTTGCTTCCAGTAAGTGTGTTACAGATGTTTCTGTTTCTTCAACACAGGTAAATTCCATATCACGGGCAAATCCATGCTGTCCGGATGTATAAGTCTCTCCTCCGATCAGGCAGGTGTCCTCGTAGAGACGTCCGACATTCGGAAAAAGTACCGGTGCATGGCGTTTCCAGTATTTCGGGTCTGCATTCCAGAGAACCTCACGATTATTTTTCTTATCAAAAATTCCTGACAGTTCTGCCCCGTGATCGCTGATTATTACACGGAGTTCTTCGTTTTCAATTGTATGCATAACACCAAAACCTCCATATGATTATTCTGAATTTATTATAGCAGAATTTTTGCGAAAAAACCATCAAAAAGAAACAGACTCCGAAGAGTCTGTTCACTGAATAATGTCCATTGGTTTCAAAACCGTCACACCATTTTCTCTGTAATATTTTTCGTATTTTTCCGGTATGGCATCATCTGTGATCACCATATCTGCATATTCCAGTTTTCCCAGAGACAAAAATGTTGTCCGGTCAAATTTTGTGGAATCCACAACAATTATGAGATTATCTGTCAGTTTTTGTATTGTCTCAAACACAGTCAGCTCTGTTGAATAATTCACCGTATAGCCAGCATGCATGTCTGCTCCTCCAACACCAAGAAATGCTGTTGAAATATACAGATTATCAAGGTTTCGCATAAACATTTCACCGGCAACATACAAATGGCTGTTGATCATGTTTCCACCTGTCACAACGACATTTGCCCTTTTATTTTTGGCCAGTGCCTGTGCCGCCATGAGATTATTTGTCAGTACATTTACAGTTTCAAGTTTTGCCAGTTCTTTTGCTACATAATAACATGTCGTTCCCTGACCGATAAAAATCCAGCCTGAGCCATTTACTCTGGAAGCGGCAACTTCACCGATTTTTTCCTTCAGCGCTACATTCACGAGTGGAATCCCCATAATGCTGTCTTTTTCTTCTTCCTGCAATTTCGGTTCCTCCGGTGTGACTACCGCCCCATGAACCCGTCTCACACTGTTACGTTCCTGCAGGATTTCAACGTCTTTACGTATCGTAACGACAGATACCCCGAACAGCTGGCTCAACTCTGTCAATTCGATTCTGCCCTGTTTGGCAACCATTTTCTTTATTTCTGTTAATCTGTCCGTTCGTTTCATACTTTAAATTCTTTCTTTTTCAATATTTAACCAAAACCAATTTATTCCATTATACCCTCTTTTCCACTCATTTCAAATACTTCTTTTTTCTTATTCCTGCCAAAATGTCAGGTGTTTTCATTTCCGTACTTATATAAATATCGGTAACGCTCAGAATCTATATAACACTGTGGAATCGGTGCATAAAACATCTGTCCCTGATCCAGAAAGATTTCACATGCTTTTTCGATCACTTCTACCATCAGAACCGCTTCCTCCGGATTTCGACCGACTGCCACCGGACCGTGGTTTCGAAGAATCACTCCGTTTTTGTTCCCGATATTTTCCGCCGCTGCTGTTCCCAGCTGGAAATGCTGCTCTGCCGGAACATATTGTGGAGTGATCGGGATTCCTCCGCCGATCAGCTGTGACATTTCTTCTACCAGACATGGTACTTCTCTGATCTTGCGGACAGAAACCGCCATTGCCTTCTTTGTATGTGCATGAATGATCATTCCTGCATCTTCTCTTCGGAGATAAATCTGTCTGTGTACTTCTTTCTCTGAAGTAGGACGATTAGTCCCCTCCACAATATTTCCTTCCAGATCAATGACTACCAGACTCTCCGGTGTCATCTCATTGTACCCGATACGACTGGGCGTTAATATGATATGATTTCCGACACGGATACTTATATTTCCCCATGTACCGAGGAAATATTTTTTCTCCTGCATTTCAAGGCAGATCCGAATGATATCTTTTCTCTCTTTTTCATAGAGCATTTTTCATCACTCCTCTCCGATAAGAGAACTCCTGAGTTTCCATGTCTCCTTTAACTGTTCATAAGTTTTCTTGTAGAGTGGATAGAATTTCATATACTCTTCATGTTTCTTCATATCCGGCTCATATACCTTTTTGATTTCAACTGTCGCATCAACAGCTTCTTTGTAATCCTTATAATATCCCTGAACAACTGCGTTGTTTAAAATAACGCCTTTTGCTCCCAGTTCATTTCCTTTAATTGTGACAATTTTGCTGCCGAGAATATCTGCAAACATCTGGCTCCATCCCGGGCTCTTTGCTCCACCACCGCATAACGTCACCTGTTTGATTTCCTGTGGCATATGCTGATAGCAGTCAAGCATTGCAAAAGCAACACCTTCATAAGTCGCACGTACAATATCCACAATTGTATGACGTACACTGATTCCGGTATAACTTGCTCTCGCTCTGGAATCTGTAAACGGAGCTCTCTCTCCGCCCGCAAGAAGATATGGATGATACATAACACCTCTTGAACCAATTGGTACTGTCTCAATCAGTTCTTCCATATAATCATAGATGTTCATATTTTTTTCGGCAGCCTGCTGTTTCAGTGTTCCACCGAAATTATCCAGCATCCACTCCAGATTTGGTGTACCAGCAAGGGAAGCCATAAGTCTCAGCCATCTGTCTTCCATTACATGGCAGACTGTCATTCCTGCTTTAATATTGTCCTGCAGAGGTTTGTCAATTACCATCTCATGGAGCGCCGCTGTACCGATGATCGAACAGCAATGGCCGTTTTCGACTACACCACTTCCAAGTGCACATGCACTGACATCCATCGGTCCGGATGTCACGATAACATTTTCTCCCAGTCCTAATTCTTTTGCCAGTTCTTTCTGTACCGGAAAAGCATTTTCTTTTGCGGAAAGTACCGGTGGATATTTATCTTTGTATTTCTCGATTCCACAGATTTTAAATGTTTCATCAAGATAATCTCTCTTATTTTGATCAAGGAAGATCAGAGACTGATCCGTTGCATCTGTTGTTATTTTTCCTGTAAATCTGTAGAAAAGATAATCTTTTAAATGCAAAAGCCATCTGCTCCTGTTCAGATTCTCCGGTTCATGCTCTTCCATCCATTTGACGATTCCGTTCTGGTTTCCTGTAAAAATACGTGTTCCGGTAATTTCAAACAGCTTATCGCAGGTACCGTCTTCAACCCATCTGTCTACGATTTTTGCAGCTCTTCCGTCACAGAAACAGCATCCGTTTCTCACTGGTTCCATATTTTCATCAACCATCCACAGACCATCGCCCTGTGCAGTAATACCGATCCCCACAACTTCTTTGTCCGGAAATGCCCCGGTAACAGCTTTTACACATTTTACAGCTTTGTCCCAGATTTCCAGCATATCTTCTTCGTACATGTCTTCCCGTGGAAAAATGCCCTTTAACGGAAAGGATTTCTGTCCGAGTTCATTTCCCTTCAGATCAAACAGTACCGCTTTGATTCCGGATGTCCCCGAATCAATCCCAATAAAATACTTCTCCATATAGTCACCCCCGTGTTGAATCAGCTCACGCCTTCGCCTTTGCCACACTGCATTCCCGTATAATTGTGAGCAGAGATGGCAGTGCAATCGCAATTACTACAACAAATCCGCTGACCGCTTCCTGCCAGTATACATTAACCCCAAACAATACGATGACATTCGAGATCACACAGATAATCGCAGAACCAATGATTGCTCCTACAGGACTTCCCACACCACCTGTCAGAGAAACACCCCCGATAACACTGGATGCGATAGAATTCATCGGCCAGTTGTTTCCAATTGCCGCCTGTGCCGACCCTAATCTTGCAACGTAGAGCATTCCTGCCAGTGCAGAGATAAATCCTACGATTCCATATATAAGAACTCTTACTGCATCTACACGGATTCCCATGATCTTACTTGCTTCTCTGCTGTTTCCGATTGCATAAATGTATCTTCCTGTTTTTGTCTTTGTAACAAAATATACTATCACTATAAGAACAACTATAGCAAAAATAAACGGAATTGGAAACACGCCGATATTTCCTTTACCAAGGAAAAAAATCGCATCTGGTATATTTGTAACTGCTTTTCCTTTTGTTATAACTAACGTGATTCCTCCATATAACGACTGCATTCCTATTGTTGTGACCATAGAATTCAAGCGGAGTTTCGTCACCAGAAGTCCGTTGATCACACCAAATAAAATTCCGGACAAAAGTCCTATTGCAAAAGCCAAGAATGGATTTACTTTCATGCTTGTCATCAAAATACCGCCCAGTACACCTGATAATGTTGCAATCTTTCCTACCGAAAGATCAAGCTCTCCAATCAGCAGAAGCAGGGACTGAGCCACTGCAACCATACCAATAAATGCAATATCACGCATCAGTGACTGAAGATTAAATATCGTCAGAAAATGCGGTGAAAATATAGTTGCTATAATCATCATCAAAATCAGTACGCTTCCTATCAAAGCCACACTGTTCCTGCTTAATGTTTTTAAGATATCTGCCGCTGATGCCTTCTGTTTGTTTTCATACTCTCTGCTCATCAGTCTGTCCCTCCTCATCACTGGTTTTGATTCCCAAAATTGCTTTTAAAATTTCTTCTTTTTCCGAACCATAATTACATTCTCCTGTCACCTCTCCGTGATACATACATATGATACGGTTGGCGCATTTCTTTATTTCGTCCATTTCGGAAGAAATCAATATAATCGCAATTCCTTTTTCCGCCAGTTCCTTCATCAGTCTGTACACTTCTGTCTTTGCTCCAATATCAATTCCCTTTGTCGGCTCATCAAAAATCAGTATTTTAGGTTCAGTACAGGTCGATCTTCCGATAATTACTTTTTGCTGATTACCTCCGCTCAAAAATTTAATTTCTTTATTCAGATCGGAAGTCTTTACGTTATATGCCTTTATGATTTCTTCTGCTTTGGTGATCTCTTTTCTTTTGGAAATGCCACACCAGCTACTAACTGTATCGAGCGTATTAATTGAAATATTTTCTTTCACACTCATATCAGGCAGAATTCCCTGGCTGCGTCTCTCCTCAGGCAGATAAAACATCCCATTTTTTACAGAATAATGTGTATCTCCCATCTTCCATGCTTTTCCCTGACATACAATCTCTCCACTGTAAATCGGAAGATATCCGAATATCGCCTGCATCAGTTCACTTCTTCCTGCCCCGACCAGTCCTGAAAATCCTAATATCTCACCCTTTTTCAATGAAAAACTCACATCATGAAACATCGTTCCCGTGAGGTGTTTTACATCAAGCACCAGTTCTTCTCCTACATTTTCTGAGCAGAATATCTCCTGATAATCCAGCTGCTTGCCTGTCATCTGTTCCACTACCCACGGCACATCTACCTCTTTTAAATCAGCTGTGGAAACTTTTCTTCCATTGCAGAAAACAGTAATACAGTCTCCCAGCTCAAAAACTTCATCTAACTTATGCGAAATAAAAATAATCGCTTTCCCTTCTTTTTTTATTTTTCTGATTATATCAAACAGATTTTCTGTATCTTTCTGTGTCAGACACGTTGTCGGTTCATCCAGAATCAGTACATCATAATCTGAAGACGCTGCTGCACGAGCAATCTGCAGAAGCTGCTGACTGGACACAGAAATCTCATCTGCCAGTTTTCCCGGTTCAACATGTATATTAAATTTATCCAAAATCGGTCTGGCCTGTTCTTCTAATTTTTTCTGGTTGATTCTTCCTTTTATCCCTGCCTTGTCATATGGTATAAAAAGATTCTCTGCAACCGTCATCTTCTGAAACAGACTGATTTCTTGCGGTACATATGCAATTCTCTTAAACAAACTTCTGTCCTTTAATGCGGACTTGTCATTGATAAAGATTTCTCCGTTTTCCGCTTCGTACACACCTGTAAGACATTTGATCAGTGTACTCTTACCTGCTCCATTTTCTCCCATAATACAATGAATTTCGCCCTTATGAAAGGAAACACTCACATCTTCCAATGCCTTTACTCCCGGAAAAATCTTTGTAATATTTTTTGCCTCCAGCACACTCATAGTCTGTCTTTCCTTTCTTTTATTTATAAAGAAGTTGACGGACGGGCATAAATGCCTCGCCCGTCATTATTTTTTCCTATTTATCCGTTTTCAGCGTTTATTCTGCTGAACCATCACCAACGATTTCAATCCATTCATCAACATTGTTCTGGTCAATATAAAGGATACCGGTATCCACAAAGTTCGGAATATCCTGTCCGCATGACATTTCCCATAGCATCAATGTTGCCATAGAGCCCTGCATCTGAGGCATTGTTGAATATGAGCATACCATAGTTCCGTCTTTGATATACTGAAGAATCTGTGCCAGGTTTTCTGCTCCTACAAAAGTAATTTCCCCGGCTTTTCCAGCTTCTTCAATTGCTGCGGAAATACCGATTGGTGCTGCACCATCTACACAGAGATATCCGTCCAGATCCGGATTAGCTGCAATTACAGCTGCTGCCTGCTGCTGAGCGGTCTGAACATCGTCACTGGAAGCACCGCCATCAATAACCTCAATATCCGGATATTTTTCCAGAACTTCCATATGTCCTTCATATCTTTCAATATGTGTTGCGGATGTTGTTACACCATGCATAACAGCTACTTTTCCTTTTCCATCCAGAAGTTCTACTAACTTTTCAGCCTCCATTTCTGCCTGCTGTTTAAAATCATTTCCAACTGATGAAAGGCCTGAGTCTTCAACAACCGCATCAAACAGCATTACCGGGATTCCCATTGCCTGAACTTCTTCGATTACTGATTTACTTCCCTCATAATCAACAGGGTCAATTGCAATACCATCCGGTTTGGTAGCCGCTGCCTGCTCAAGAATCGTATTCTGTTCTGTAACATCAGCTGTTGATGGCGCTCTGTAATCTACATTTACATTCTTTCCAAGCTGTTCACTGAGTGTATCTGCCTGTGACTGCGCCCCCTGGTTTACTGCATCAAACCACTCATGAACGCACTTCGGAATGATTACAAAATTCAAATCATCTGCCGCATAAACATTCATCCCTGTAC
>CAKROE010000096.1 GCA_934371915.1 uncultured Blautia sp.
CCTCCTGCTTTTCGCATACATAGAGATGTTCCTTGCCTACAGAAAGAAGGAGCGGAATATCTTCTTCTTTTACAATGTGGCCCTTCTTGAAAAGGACACCTTTCTTTTCGTCTTTGATGATCTGCGTAATATCATGACATAATACATGCCCTACAGCATTTTCGGTTTTGATTTCTTTCATTTGTTCCTCACGCTCCTGTATTCAGATACATTTCTGAATAACCATTTGAAGTTCATTATACATCGAAATCTGTAATCTTTTAAAAATATTTCAGAGCTGTCGGACAGTCTCTGAAACTGTCAGAGGCAGAAGGCATCAAAAGTCATGAAAAGACAATCTGAAAAGCGAAGACGTGCAACTGATTCGGCATAGAGTACCGGAATTCGTCCGAGTTCCTGTCTGCTCCGGGGATGAAGATAGATCAGTTCTCCTGCCTGACAGTCTGCTGTAACAGGCGCTTCTGCTTTGGAAGGAAGTCTGAGTTCTTTTTTGGGGGCTGTTATTTTTTCTCCATCTGTACTTACATATCGAAACGTATCTGCATATTTTAAGGAGACTTTGGAACTTGTTCCTTTTTGAACGGTGATTTCCGGAAGTGTCTCCGGTTTTTCATCAATATACAGACTGCAGCGGCCAAAACCGTAATCCAGAAGAGCGGCGGCATCTTTTAAACGTGCTTTATAATCCGGGGCAGCCATTACGACGGAAAGAAGGGAAAGCCCGTCACGCTCTGCCACTGCTGAAAGACAGAATTTTGCTTTGCTGGTGCTGCCTGTTTTGAGTCCTTTGCACCCCGGATATATACGAATCAGACGATTAGTATTTGTCAGACCGAATTCCTTTGTTCCCTGCGCAGTAACGTGGGTGATATTTTCCATCCAGATTGAGGAATATTCAAAAATCTGTGGATGCTTCCGAATCAGTTCGCGGCTCATAAGCGCAATATCATAGGCGGTTGTATAATGATCGTCAGAATCGGTTAGCCCGCAGCAGTCGACAAAATGTGTATTTTCCATCCCAAGCCCTTCTGCCCTGGCATTCATCTCTTTTACAAAAGCTTCCTCACTTCCTGCAATGTGTTCTGCCATTGCAACGCTGGCATCATTGCCGGAAGCAATAACAATACATTTGATCATGGTCTCAACGCTCTGCTGCTCGCCTTCTTCCAGAAAAACCTGTGATCCGCCCATGGATTTTGCATGTGCACTGGTGGTGACAGTGTCATGCAGAGACAGTTTTCCGGATTCAAGTTGTTCGAAAATCAGAAGTAAAGTCATAACTTTTGTGACACTTGCGGGACTCCTTTTTGTATTGCTGTCTTTTTCGCAAAGAATCTTTCCTGTGTCGACCTCCATCAGGATTCCACTGGCTGCCGAGATTTCAGGAGCGGCATTTTCGCTTTCTGCACAGACGGGAAATATTGTACCCAGAATCATACAGATGATCAGTAAAAATTCTGTGATCCGCAGTTGGTTTCTTTTCATAGTGACCTCATAAAATTCTGCTTGTTATTATTGTAAGGACAGCTTATGAAAAATATGACTTTTATATAGGAATTAACAAACAAAAGCAGAACACTTTCCATGAAAAATATGATTCATGAAAAATGTTCTGCAGTTACTGCCTGACATATCAGAGCAGTGGGGCAAAAAGCCGCAGGATACTCTGGAATGCCCGGACAACAATATTTCTGTTCTTACAGAACTCAATGCTGATCGGATCACAGTATTTTAAAGTCTGGTTAAAATCATCAAGGATATCATGAATGACATTGTTCTTGTAGAACCATACTCCATTTTCGAAATGGAGATACAGGCTTCGGTAATCCAGATTGATCGTTCCTACGACTGCTATCTCGTCATCACATACAAAAGATTTTGCATGCAGGAAGCCAGGCTGGTATTCATAGATACGGACACCGGCTTCCAGCAGCTGTTCATAGTAAGACTGTGTCAGCAAAAAGACCATCTTTTTATCCGGGATTCCGGGAGTCATAATGCGGACGTCCACACCGCTTTTTGCAGCAAGACAGAGCGCGGTCATCATCTCATTGTCAATAATCAGGTAAGGTGTACAGATGTAGACGTATTTACGTGCCCGGTTAATGATGTTCAGATAAACATTTTCGCCTACGATTTCTCCATCCAGGGGAGTATCACTGTATGGCTGTGCAAATCCATTGCCAGCAAATGGTTCCGGATGAAATCTATGTGGCATGTGTGCCTCGTGGTCGATCGGTTCGCTGGAATTGTTGATCACATTCCACATATGCAGAAACATAACAGTCATATTCCAGACAGCTTCACCGTTTAACATAACAGCTGTATCTTTCCAGTGTCCGAAACGTTTTTTCTGATTAATATACTCATCGGCGAGATTGATACCGCCGGTGAATCCGGTATGTCCGTCAATTACACAGATTTTGCGGTGGTCACGGTTGTTCTGAACAATATTTAATAATGGACGGAATGGATTAAACACCTGACACTGAATGCCTTTTTCTTTCAGAAAACGGTCGTAATGATATGGTAAAGTGGTCAGACAGCCGAAACCATCATAAATCAGGCGGACATCAACTCCCTCTGATGCCTTGCGTTCCAGTATATCAAGGATCGTACGCCACATCACACCATCATTGATGATAAAGTATTCAATATAGATATAATGCTGTGCCTGTTCAAGTTCGTGGATAAGAACAGGAAACATATCATCTCCTACCTGAAAATACTCTGCGGTAGTATTTTCGTGTACCGGGAAGCTGGAATATCGGTGAATGTAGTTGGACTGTACTGCCGCAGATGGTGAATCAGCTTCCAGATGTCTGATTGTTTCTTCTTTCGACTCCATAAACGGAATGCTTTCTTTCTGTACCTGAGCGTATTTATTCTGAATTGCCTGAGCGATTCGTGATTTACCAAACAAAAGATAAAGCATAACGCCGAAAACAGGGGAAACGAGAATCAGGATCGTCCAGCCGAGTTTGTAGGACGGATTGATTTTTTTGTTTACGATCCAGAGCACAACTAATACGCTGATGATACCGATCGTGTTTGAAATATATTTAGAATATGCTGCCAGTCTCCAGACGGTGATCGTCAGCCATGCGAGCTGAAGCATCAGGGCGACGGCAACATAGAAAATTCGATTGAATAATAACTGTAAAATTTTCTTGAAGGTATGAATAATTCGATGCATATAATTCCCTTTAGTTTACTTATACAGTATTGTTAAATGGGTGACGATTCATAATCTTAAAAATCCCTGACGGAATTGTCGTCAGGGATTTTTGCGCACAATTAATTATATTTACGTTTTCTTGCGGCTTCAGATTTTTTCTTACGACGAACGCTTGGTTTCTCGTAATGCTCTCTCTTACGGATTTCCTGCTGGATTCCCGCCTTAGCACAGCTTCTCTTGAATCTGCGAAGAGCGCTATCTAAAGTCTCGTTCTCTTTTACGATAACGTTTGACATAGACTCACACCTAACCTCCCTCCAGTTGTAGATTGTGCTAAAATACAACTGTCTGGGTATTTTTCTTGCACGAGTGTTATTATATAACATAGCTGTGACATTCGTCAACATTTTTTGGCTAAATTTAGAAAAAAATTATTTTGCCGAAAAGTGCATGATTTTTAGTGAATCTGCTGTTCCAGAATTCCGGCTGCTGCTTTCACGGCTTCATCCGCCTTTTCAGGATTTTTGCCACCTGCCTGAGCCATGTTCGGACGGCCACCACCGCCGCCGCCTACGATTGCTGCAACACCTTTGATCAGATTTCCTGCATGCGCTCCGGCTTTCTGTGCTGCATCCGTAGCCATTGCCAGAAGGTTTACTCTGCCTCCGTTTACAGCTGCGAGAACAACTACACCTTCACCAATCTTTTCTTTGAGTTGGTCACCGAGATCACGAAGTCCGTTCATATCGACACCTTCAACTTTGGCTGCAAGGAGTTTGACACCTTTGACTTCTACGATCTGATTCATGACATCTCCAAGGGAACCCTGTGCGAGTTTACTCTTGAGGGATTCGTTTTCGCTCTGGAGAGCTTTGACATCTGCCTGCAGATGTGCAATTTTTTCTGCAACTTCTGTCGGCTGTGCCTTAAGAGCTTTTGCTGCTTCATGGAGCATAGCTTCCTGTTTCTTATAGTATTCGATCACACCGTTTCCTGTCAGTGCCTCGATACGACGTACGCCTGCTGCAACACCAGCTTCAGATACGATTTTAAAGAGCATGATGGAGCTTGTATTCTTTACATGTGTACCACCGCAGAGTTCTTTGGAGAAATCACCCATAGATACAACACGTACTTCCTGGTCATACTTCTCACCGAACAGAGCCATCGCACCTGATTTCTTTGCTTCTTCGATATCCATAATATTGGTTTCGACAGGGAGCGCTGCCTGAATTTCTTTGTTCACAAGAGCTTCGACTTCTGCAATTTCATCCGTTGTCATTGCCTGGAAATGAGCAAAGTCAAAACGAAGTCTGTCAGGAGTTACCAGAGAACCTTTCTGTTCTACATGTGAGCCGAGAACAGTTTTGAGTGCTTTCTGAAGAAGATGCGTTGCACTGTGATTTTTCTCTGTATCACGACGAGCCTGTTCGTTAACTTTAAGAGTTACAGTTTCTCCTGTGGAGAGCATTCCGGATTCCATATATCCGACATGACCGAATTTGCCGCCACGGAGTTTGATGGTATCTTCTACGACAAATTTGCCATTTGCAGTCTCAATCACACCACAGTCGCCTTCCTGGCCGCCCATGGTAGCATAGAATGGTGTTTCTTTTACAAATACAGTTCCTTTCTGACCTTCCATCAGAGAGGTAACGATTTCTTTTTCTGTGGTGAGAACTGTGATTTCAGAATCATATGTGAGATGATCATATCCTTCGAACTCTGTAGTTACGTTGACATCAATCTGATCATATACAGTAGCGTCAGCTCCCATGTAGTTTGTTACTTCACGAGAAGTACGTGCTTTGACCCTCTGCTCTTCCATTGCTTTCTGGAATCCATCCTCATCAATGGTATATCCCTTTTCCTCAAGGATTTCTTTGGTAAGATCAAGTGGGAATCCGTAAGTATCGTACAGTTTGAATGCATTTTCTCCGGAAAGAGTTTTTGCTCCGGCTGTTTTCATCTCTTCTTCCATGTCACCAAGGATACGAAGACCCTGATCAATTGTTTTGTTGAACTGATTTTCTTCGTTAGTCAGGACTTTGAAGATGAACTCTTTCTTTTCTTCAAGCTCCGGATATCCGGCCTTGGATCCGTTGATCACTTCCTCACTGAGTTTTGCAAGGAAAGTCCCCTTGATTCCCAGAAGACGTCCGTGACGTGCTGCACGACGGATCAGACGACGGAGTACATATCCACGACCTTCGTTGGTCGGCATGATACCATCGGAAATCATAAATGTAGCGGAACGGATATGGTCTGTGATCAGACGGATGGATACATCATCCTGATAGTTCTTTTCGTATTCTTTGCCGGAAATTTCACAGACAAGGTTACGAAGGGCACAGATCGTATCCACGTCAAAGATAGAATCAACATCCTGAACGACAACTGCCAGACGTTCCAGACCCATACCTGTATCGATATTTTTCTGTTTCAGAGTTGTATAGTTTCCGTTTCCGTCATTCTCAAACTGAGTGAATACGTTGTTCCATACTTCCATGTAACGGTCACAGTCACAGCCTACTGTACAGCCAGGTTTGCCGCAGCCGTATTTTTCGCCACGATCATAGTAGATCTCAGAACACGGACCACAAGGACCTGCGCCATGCTCCCAGAAATTGTCTTCTTTACCGAAACGGAAAATTCGGTCAGCCGGGATTCCGATTTCTTTATTCCAGATGTCAAAAGCTTCATCATCATCCTGATATACAGACGGATACAGTCTGTCGGCATCCAGACCAACCACTTCTGTCAGAAATTCCCAGGACCAGTGAATAGCTTCTGTCTTAAAGTAATCGCCAAAAGAGAAGTTACCGAGCATTTCAAAGAATGTACCATGACGGGCAGTTTTACCAACATTTTCGATGTCGCCGGTACGGATACATTTCTGACATGTGCTGACTCTTGTTCTTGGCGGTTTTTCTGCACCTGTGAAATATGGTTTCAGTGGAGCCATACCTGCGTTGATCAGCAGAAGGCTCTTGTCTCCCTGTGGTACCAGAGAGAAGCTTTTCATTACGAGATGTCCTTTGCTCTCCATGAAATCAAGGAACATCTGACGAAGTTCGTTTACTCCGTATTTCTTCATGATTATTTCCTCCTAAAAGTATTCTGTATCAAATACTTATTTAACATAAACTTTGTTGAATTTCTTTTTGCCTCGTTTGAGGACAACACCATCACCTGCAAGGCTGTCCTTTGTTACAGTATGTTTGATGTCAGTAATCTTCTCACCATCGATGGAAACACCACCCTGCTCAATCGCACGACGTCCCTCAGAACGTGTAGGAACAAGACCTGCTTTGAGCAGCATAGTAATCAGATCAATAGTATCATCTTCAGTGAAATCCTCATCTGTAAGCTCTGTGCTAGGCATATGTGCTGTGTCGGCTCCGCCGGAGAACAGTGCTCTTGCACCTTCCTGCGCTTTCTTTGCTTCTTCTTCGCCATGAACAAGATTGGTCAGTTCGTAAGCAAGAATTTCTTTGGCTTTGTTTAACTGGCTGCCTTCCCATGTTGCCATCTCATCGATCTGTTCAAGTGGAAGGAATGTAAGAAGACGCATACATTTGATGACATCTGCATCATCCACATTTCTCCAGTACTGATAGAAATCAAACGGAGAAGTCTTGTTCGGATCCAGCCATACAGCACCGGACTGTGTCTTGCCCATCTTCTTGCCTTCAGAATTCAGAAGAAGGGTAATCGTCATTGCATATGCATCTTTGCCGAGTTTACGGCGAATCAGTTCTGTACCACCGAGCATATTGCTCCACTGGTCATCACCACCAAACTGCATATTACAGCCATATTTCTGATATAACATATAGAAGTCATAACTCTGCATGATCATGTAGTTAAATTCAAGAAAGCTTAATCCTCTCTCCATACGCTGCTTGTAGCATTCAGCAGTCAGCATACGGTTTACGGAAAAATGTGCACCTACATCACGAAGCAGATCCACATAGTTCAGGTTCAGAAGCCAGTCTGCATTGTTGACCATCAGTGCTTTACCATCGGAAAAATCGATGAAACGAGACATCTGTTTCTTGAAGCAGTCAATGTTGTGCTGGATAGTTTCTTTAGTCATCATCTGACGCATATCTGTTCTTCCGGACGGGTCACCGATCATACCGGTACCGCCTCCGAGAAGTGCGATCGGGCGGTTGCCCGCCATCTGCAGACGTTTCATCAGGCAGAGTGCCATGAAATGACCCACATGAAGGCTGTCTGCGGTAGGGTCAAAGCCGATATAGAAAGTAGCTTTGCCGTTGTTTACCATTTCTTTGATTTCATCTTCGTCTGTTACCTGGGCAATCAGGCCTCTCGCCTTCAGTTCTTCCCATACTGTCATAATTCAATTCCTCCTGTATAAAAAGCCCGGTTCCTGTCCGCTTAGGACGAGAACCGGGTCCCGTGATACCACCTAAATTCGCAGGAAAAGATTCCCACCTCATTGAGCACGATAACGAGTGCCGATCCGTCGCAGCCTACTGAAAAAATTCGGTGCGAAGCTCCGGGATGTATTCACAAAAGTTCTGCACGCGCCTCTCACCGTCCGGCAACTCTCTGTGTGTGTTTCCTATGCTACTTCTTCCCTTCAACGCCGATGTAATATACTTCTAAAAGTATACAAAGTGAAAAAATGTTTGTCAAGAGTGATTTTGGCATTTGAAGGAAAAGGCAGTCACACATAGAAGGCTCTCTTCATAATATGAAGTGTGAACAAAATCTGGAGGATTTTACCATGAGTGATTTAGCTGCTACAAACTGCGGATGCGGAAATGACGGCTGTGGTTGCAACAATAACTGCGGATGTGGATGCGGCAATGGAACCAGTCTTTTCGGAGATAATTCCTGCAGCTGTATTCTCTGGATCATTTGCCTGATGTGCCTCTGTGGAAACAATGGCTGCGGAAACGGCTGCAGCTGCGGTAATGATTCCTGCTGGATCATCATCGTACTGCTTCTGCTCTGCGGTGGCGGATGTGGATGCGGAAACAACAGCTGTGGCTGCTGATGTCCGATGACGGGCAGAGGTTAATCCCTCTGCCCTTTTTGCATTGCATAACGAGGAGACACCGGTGGCGCGTCTGCTGATTGTGGTTGTCTGTTCTGTCCTTGCTCCTCATTCCTTTTTGGAATTTTTTGAGTTTGTTTTTTCTGCATACACTGCAGATCTATTTCATAAAAAGAATTGCCGTCTATAACAAGATGTTCATTTTTTGAAGTATTCATATCCGTCTGCCTTTCTATAAGAAGTCTAATTTATCATATGTCAAAACAGTGCTACCGGACATAAAATAATAAGCAAAAGCATATAGTTTTGAAAAAGGGGACATTGATGGAAATGGAACAGGATGTAATTTCCCAGACCGCACTGGATCAGCTTGTATGCAGTGAAC
>CAKROE010000097.1 GCA_934371915.1 uncultured Blautia sp.
ACCGAAGTTCTTGCCAGACAGCACTATGAAAGTTTTATGGAACTTTTACGACAACAGGAACTTGATTTTTGTACAGTACTGCTTACAGGTTCCAACACTGCAAAAGAAAAACGCGAAATATATGCCAAAATTGCTTCGGGCGAAGCACAGATCATCATTGGTACACACGCGCTGATTCAGGAAAAAGTTGTCTACAAAAATCTTTCACTTGTCATCACGGACGAGCAGCATCGCTTCGGTGTCAAACAACGGGAATCTCTCGCCGAACGCGGGAATCCACCCAATGTCCTCGTCATGAGTGCAACACCTATTCCCCGGACACTGGCAATTATTTTATATGGTGATCTTGATATTTCTGTAATCGATGAACTTCCTGCAAAAAGGCTTCCCATTAAAAATTGTGTAGTGGATACTTCATACCGTCCGAAGGCATATTCCTTTATCCAAAGACAGGTGCAGGAGGGAAGACAGGTATATATCATCTGTCCGATGGTAGAAGAGAGTGAAGGCCTCGACGCAGAAAACGTTCTGGACTATACTGCAAGGATCAAATCCATCTTTCCGTCAGATATTCAGATAGAATATCTTCATGGTAAAATGAAAGCCTCCGAAAAAAACAAAATCATGGAGCGTTTTGCGGCAAACGAAATACAGATACTCGTTTCAACTACCGTTGTCGAGGTCGGTGTCAACGTGCCGAATGCCACAGTCATGATGGTTGAGAATGCTGAGCGTTTCGGTCTTGCGCAGCTTCATCAGCTCCGCGGACGTGTCGGTCGTGGAGAGCATCAGTCGTATTGTATTTTTGTACAGGGAAATAAAGAAGACACCACCTCAAAGAGACTGGAAATCCTTAATAAATCCAACGACGGATTTTATATCGCCGGTGAGGATTTAAAGCTTCGCGGACCGGGAGATCTGTTTGGTATCCGCCAGAGCGGTGCAATGGAATTTCGCATCGGAGACATCTATAACGATTCCTCCATTCTGAAATCTGCCAGTGAAGCGGCTTCAGAAATTCTTTCCATTGATCCTGACCTGACACTCCCGCAAAACCAGCTTCTGAAAGAACAGTTGCAAATTGTAACAAATCGTAGTATTCTAGTACCGTAAAAACATAATCATCTTGTAAGGAGGCTATTATGGCTACACGAACTACCACAAAGAAAGCAGAACTCAAGACATCCACTGCAAAACCGGCTACCGAAAAAGAGGCTCCTGCAAAAAAGAAGACTACTGCAAAAGCTGCAGTTAAAGCAACTGTTAAAAAAGCAACTACCAGAAAGACTACTGTCAGAAAAACCGCTTCCCCAAAGGCTGTTTCTTTAAATACCGAAGTATATGTACAGTGGCTTGGTAAGGAAGTATCCGAAAAAGATATCGTAGACAGCATCAAAAAAATCTGGACAGAAGAAATGGGCAAAAAAGAAGCAGATCTTACAGATCTTAAAATCTATATCAAACCGGAAGACAATGGTGCACATTACGTAATCAACAACGATATTACAGGCTTCATCGGTTTATAATTTACTGATTTCAATCTTATTTTTCAACCAGATTCAGATGATCTTTATGGTCATCTGAATTTTTTTATTTCCAGTCCAGCCAGTAAGTTCCAGTTTATTTTTCTGTATCTTTCATATACTAGCACTGTAACATCCAATTAAACGAACACCAAGGAGGAAATAATCATGACAAAAAATACTTCTTCTAACAGAGCAGCAGTACCAGAAGCCAAAGGCGCCCTTGACCGTTTTAAATTTGAAGTTGCAAACGAACTGGGAGTACCGCTTACGGACGGATATAACGGAAACCTGACTTCCAAACAGAACGGAAGTGTCGGCGGCTATATGGTCAAAAAGATGATCGAACAGCAGGAACGCCAGATGTCCGGAAGTTCCCAGAACGAACAGTACTGATCATTCTGAGTAATAAACAAAATTCCTGAATTATTCAGGATACAGACAGTGCGGCTCCAAAATCTGTAGTCAGATTCCGGGCTGCACTGTTTTTTTGTATAAATTTTCAAGAAATAATTGCCATTTTTTTGTTGACTTGTTATAATATATGAGAATAGCTATATTATAACTAAAAAACCAGTAATGTATTGGTGAAAATGGAGAGATGAACGATGAATTTAGGAATCATTGCACACAACAGTAAAAAAGTACTTATCGAAGATTTCTGTATCGCATACAAGAATATACTCGCCAAGCATGAGGTTTATGCCACAGGAACTACCGGTCGTCGAATTGAAGAAGCCACCAACCTTCATGTGCATAAGTTTCTTGCAGGAAGCATTGGCGGAGACAAACAATTTATGGAAATGGTAGAGCGTCAGGATCTGGATATGGTCATTCTTTTTTATAATCCTGTTATGATGGATCCGAAAGAACCTGATATTCATGCCATAGTCATGCGCTGTGACCAGTATAATATCCCGGTTGCTACCAATATCGCAACCGCTGAACTACTGATTCTCGGACTTGCCCGTGGTGATCTGGATTGGAGACTGAATTTAAAATGAGAGTAATAGCAGGAACAGCCAGACGACTCAATCTCAAGACCGTACCTGGCATGGAAACACGACCGACAACTGACCGTATAAAGGAAACACTGTTCAATATTCTGCAGCCCGAAATGCCGGACTGCCGCTTTCTTGATCTTTTCAGCGGAAGCGGAGGAATCGGCATTGAAGCGTTAAGCCGTGGTGCTGCATATGCTGTATTTGTAGAAAAAAATCCAAAGGCCTGCAACTGTATACGTGACAATCTTTCATTTACAAAGCTTGCCGAACATGGTAAACTTTTAAACATGGATGTTTTACAGGCACTCCGCTCCCTCGAGGGCGAAGAAGCCTTTGACTGTATTTTTATGGATCCGCCTTACAATCACGATCTGGAACGTCAGGTACTTGAATACCTGTCCGGCAGTTCACTTGCTGATGACCACACACTTATCATCACAGAAGCTGATTTGCACACAGATTTTTCCTATGTGACTGATCTCGGATATGAACTGGCACGATCTAAAGAATACAAAACAAACAAACATGTATTTTTGTATAAAAGAAAGTGAGATCACACATGGTAACAGCAGTATACCCCGGAAGTTTTGATCCGGCGACCTATGGTCATCTGGATGTCATCCGGCGTGCAAGCGTCTCTTTCGACAGAGTAGTAGTCGGAGTTTTGCATAATTCTTCAAAAAGTCCGTTGTTTTCTGTGGAAGAACGTGTTAATATATTGGAAAAGGCGACAAAAGACATACCAAATGTAATCATTAAACCATTTGACGGTCTTTCTGTTAATTTCGCAAGAGAGAATCACGCACAGGTAATCGTGCGTGGTTTGCGTGCTGTCACGGACTTCGAATATGAACTCCAGATGGCACAGACAAATCGAGTTCTTGCTCCTGATGTAGATACTATATTCCTCACCACCAGTCTGGAATATGCTTATGTCAGTTCCACCATCATGAAGGAAGTCGCCCGCTTCGGAGGAGATTTGTCCAACTTTGCGCCGCCGGAGATCATCACGACATTACGCATGAAACTTCAGCAGGTAAACGAGAAAAATTAAAGAGAATGGAGAATATACTATGAGCAGCAGAATCGAACAGATTATTGATGAAATTGACGAGTTTATAGAGAGCTGTAAATTCCAGCCTTTATCCGCAACTAAAATCATTGTAAACAAAGAAGAGATTGAAGAACTTTTAAGAGAGCTCCGTTTGAAAACACCGGACGAGATCAAACGTTATCAGAAGATCATCAGCAATAAGGATGCCATTCTGGAAGATGCACAGTCCAAAGCAGACGGTATTATTGCCGACGCACAGGCAAAGGCTCAGGAACTTGTTACACAACATGAGATCATGCAGAAAGCATATGCACAGGCAAATGATACCATCAATGCAGCCAACAAACAGGCACAGGAAATTCTTGATTCCGCAACTCAGGATGCAAACAGCATCCGTTTAAGCGCAATCACTTATACAGATGATATGATGGCAAATATCGGTTCTGTACTGACCCAGACACTGGAAGATGCAGGCGGTAAATACAAAGGATTCATCGATTCCCTTCAGAGCTGCCTTGATGTTGTAAACCACAATCGTCAGGAATTGGCTCCGCAGACCGCACAGGCTGCAGCTATGACCGGATCTTATCACGAAGATACCAACAATGCACCGGAAGAAGACAGTCTTTTAGACGATCTTGGTGACGAGTAAGATTAAAATTACAGCAATCATCCCGTTCAGAAGTTTTGCCGTGATATAAGACCGTACAGATAGTTCTTTTGTCACAAGACTTCTGGTCTGGGCTGCTATGCAGACTCCGCCGGATGTCGTAAGAAAAACAGCCAGTATACTTTTTGTTATGTCCGGCAGTATAAGCGGCTGCAGGCGATAGAGCCCGGTAGTCAGCTCCAGCATTCCGGTCAGCAGATATCCCGGAACGTTATGTGGTATATACCAGTGACTGATACAGGCAGACAAAATGGAAAACATAAGACTGTATCCACCCAGCCGGGTAATTGTTTCAAACCCATTCATAATGGAGACATCCAAAAAAGCTTCTGATAAGCTTGTGGCGGGTGTCTCTTTTTTCGTAACTGTTTCTTCACCGAAATATTTTTTCTTTCGAAAAATTATAAAACGAAAAAATTGTGCCGTCATCCATTCAGACGCCAAAAGAATCAACATCATCTTTGAAAATGGGACTCTGTCATTCAAACAGATCTGACACAGATATGTACGGACAAATACAGGACTTGGCTGATTCACAAAGGTTAGCAGATATTCCGCTTCCTTTTTTGTGATCTGTCCATTTTCATAAAGATCCGATGCTGTTTTTGCCCCCATAGGGTAACCGCACAGCATTCCGACCAGAACTGCATATGCACCGGCAGGAGATATTCCAAAAACAATTTTCCATAACGTTTTGAGCGGTGCCAGCAACCGGCCGATCAGGCCTGTCTGTACCAGTATTCCGGTAAGGATAAGAAAGGGCAGGAGTGTCGGAATCATGACATTCAGCCACAGATTCAAGCCTTCTCTGGCCGCTTTAAGTGCTTCCGTCGGATACACAAGTATAAAACCAATCTGTATGATACAGAATATTGTAAAAAAAAGTTTTTTCATATTCATATTTTTTATATGCTTTGCTTTACTTTATGCCACATATCAGACAGATATGTCGATAAAATATAACAAATAATGATTGTTATCATTTATTTCATGGAGGAAATCAATATGAGAGTATTAGAAAATTGCGAACCAAAAAAAGTCTTTTATTATTTTGAGGAAATCTGCAAAATCCCGCATGGTTCCAGAAACACCAGACAGATCAGTGATTATCTTGTAAATTTTGCAAAAGAGCATGGCTTCAAATATGTTCAGGATGAACTGAACAACGTCGTTATCTACAAACCTGCGACCGCAGGATACGAAAACGCTCCGACCGTCATCCTTCAGGGACATATGGATATGGTCTGTGAAAAAAGACCTGATGTAGAGCATGACTTTACAAAAGACGGTCTGAACCTTTCTGTCAAAGACGGATACGTATCTGCAAACGGAACCACTCTCGGCGGTGATGATGGTATTGCAGTTGCTTACTCTCTTGCACTTCTTGACAGTACAGACATCCCTCACCCGGCACTGGAAGTTCTGGTTACTGTAGATGAAGAGATCGGTCTTCTCGGAGCTTTCGGACTGGATTGCAGCGTACTCAGCGGCAAACGCATGATCAATATGGATTCTGAAGCAGAGGGAAGTCTCTGGATCAGCTGTGCCGGAGGTCTTTCTGCAGTCAGCCACATTCCGGTTCAGCGCGTTGCAGCAGAAGGTGAAAAGCTTCAGATAAAAGTCTGCGGACTTATGGGCGGACATTCCGGTTCTGAAATTGATAAAAAACGTGCAAATGCCAATATTGTTATGGGAAGATTTCTCTATGCCCTCAAACAGGATGCCGATTATGAAATCATTTCTTATGAAGGTGGCCAGAAGGACAATGCCATCACAAGAGAAGCCGTATGTGAAATCCTTGTTGCCGGAGAAGCTGTCGAAGCAGTAAAAGCCAGTGCCGCCAAAGCAGAAAAAGGGTTACGTGAAGAATACGCAGGTACTGACGGCAACATCACTGTCCAGATTACAGAAGAAGGACTTGCAGAAGCTGATGTGCTTCATCCGACCAGCCGTGAAAAAGTATTATTCTACCTTGCACAGATTCCGTTTGGCATCCAGAAAATGAGCGGCAACATTGAAGGTCTCGTGGAAACCTCTACAAACATCGGTATCGTCAAGCTGTCCGACGATGAATTCTTCGCAAGCTCCAGTGTCAGAAGTTCCGTAGAAGCAGCCAGAGATGCTCTTTCCAATAAAATCCAGTATCTGACCGAGTTCCTCGGTGGAGAATACGAAATCCAGGGTGCTTATCCGGCATGGGAATACCGCAAAGATTCCCCGCTGCGTGACAAGATGGTATCTGTTTATGAGGAAATGTACGGACAGAAACCGGAGGTCGTAGCCATCCATGCCGGTCTCGAATGCGGTCTTTTCTACAAAAAGATCGAAGGTCTTGACTGTGTATCTCTCGGACCAAACATGAAAGGCATCCACACTTCCGAAGAAGTGCTCGACATTGCCTCCACGGAACGTGTATGGAACTACCTTGTCAAAGTTCTGGAACAGTTAAAAGACTGATTTTGAAGCAGTTTTTTTTAAATCAGATCATCTATCTGCCTTGCAAAAGATCCCTCACTTCGATGGGATCTTTTTGCATATATTATGAAAAGACCTCTGAAAAAGGATTTCTTCTGTATGAAATCATCCCGTCTGTTTTTCCTCCTCATTTTATTTCTTATAAACTGCTTCATCCTAATCTGGCTGATTCAGGACAGAAGCCATGCCTCGGGTCTGACAGCTGCAACCTGTAATTCTGATGAATTTCGGGAACAGTTTCTGTCTCCGTCTCTCTATAAAGAGCTGTCTGAAACGTCTTATTCCGGTCATTCATTTGCCGAACTTCTCACCACAACCATGCTCGACGGAGATTTTTACCCCAAAAACGTCTCTGCAAATGCCGCACCTTATCTGAAATACAAAAGAGAAGAATTTCTTCTTCTGAAAAAATATTATGAAATGATCTGGTCGGATCTGGAATACTTTCCTGTTGCAGATACAGCAGTCTTTTTTGAAGACAGCTGGCTGATGCCACGCAGCTACGGAGGAGAGCGTCAGCACGAAGGTACCGATATTTTTGCTTCGCGCAATATTTCGGACTATTATCCAATCATCAGTATTACCGACGGCATTATCGAACAAAAAGGATGGCTTCCTCTCGGCGGTTACCGGATTGGAATCCGTTCTGAATCCGGTGCCTGTTTTTATTACGCGCATCTTGCCTCTTATGAACCGGATCTCACAGTCGGTGATACAGTTTCTGCCGGAGACATTCTTGGATTTATGGGTAATACCGGCTACGGAGAAGAGGGAACCGTCGGAGAATTCCCGGTTCATCTGCACCTGGGAATTTATATTCCCACCATATATACCAGCGAGATGAGTGTAAATCCCTACCACATCTTGAATATTCTTCGAAAAAACACAAGAAAGTATACATATTCTTAACATAATTTCTGCAATGTGTGCTATAATGTACAGGAAGTTTTGTCTTCTGGCATCATGAAGCATTTCTTCAATGCAACAACTCGTCAAGGAGCGATTTATATGGAAATACAGTTATGGAGAAGTATTTTATGTCCATATGAGCTTGCCGTCAGAGAACTGATGGTGAAATTTGAACATATTATAGATGAACATAAGCAAAATGACCTGTATTCTCCGATAGAACAGGTCAGCGGCCGTGTAAAAAGCCTTCCAAGCATTCTGGAAAAAATGCAGCGCAAGCATATCCCGATGGATAAAATGGAAGAAGAAATAGAAGACATCGCCGGAATCCGTATCATATGTCAGTTTGAAGAAGATATCGATACTGTTGCCGCGATCATCCGAGGCCGCAGTGATATGGTGATAAAAAGTGAAAAAAATTACCTCAAACACATCAAACAAAGCGGATACCGAAGTTATCATCTGATCATTTATTATACCGTAGATACGATCAGCGGTCCGAAGAGACTGCAGGCAGAAATCCAGATCCGTACCATGGCAATGAATTTCTGGGCAACGATCGAACATTCCCTGCAATACAAATACAAGGGTGAAATGCCTTTGCATGTAGCAGAACGACTCAGCAATGCAGCCGACGCTATCATTGCACTGGATCATGAAATGTCCTCTGTCCGCAATGAGATTATGGATGCGCAGAACTCTTCTCAGATGCAGTCCAATCTTGTCAAAGACATCCTTCTCAGCATCGAAAATCTTTACAAGATTTCCAATAAGCGGGAAGTTGAAAAGATTCAGGACGAATTTTTACGTGTTTTCCGAACGAAGGATCTGCAGCAGCTTGCTCGTTTTCACCGTCAACTTGATATTATTGCCGAGGGCTATCGTGCACAGTCCGTATC
>CAKROE010000098.1 GCA_934371915.1 uncultured Blautia sp.
GGCCTTCACCATGCAGACATTCCATCATTGCTTTTGTATGTCCGCCATAGCCAAGTGTCGCATCAAATCCTGTCTCGCCCGGCTGGATCTTCAGGAAATCAAGGATTTCCTTTACCATGATGGAAATATGCATTCCCGCCGGAGTATTTCCCTTACTGATGACATGTTCGATTGTATCCTTATACTTCTCCGGATTCAGCTCTTTATATTTTTCCTCAAATTTGCGCGGATATTTTCCCTTATATCGTACTCTTCGTTTGTGTGGTGTCTGTGTTTCCTGTTCCATTTCGTTCTCCCTGCCTCTGTATTTTATTGAAAATTCGTGGCTGCACAGAATCTGCACAGCTACGATACCTCTGTATCATTGTTGAATTTTTTCTTTATAAATTCTTCTACTATATCCAGTGCCGCCTCACTCATAAAACCACCCCATCCATGTCCGGCATTCCTGAGCTTGACAAATTCCACTTCCTTATCCATCCGTTTTAAAGCCTCATATAAAATACAGGACTGATTAAACGGAACCAGCGGATCGCTGCCACCATGCATAATAAGAACAGGCGGTGTTTTTCGATTGCGGTGCAGATGCACCACAGGATTTGCCGGATAAGCATCCTCCGGATGATCATGAAGTGTTTTTCCACCGATCAATACTCCTGACGGACTTTTGGCTGAATCATGATCGATTGCAGACGGATACTGTGATGCTGCCACAAGATCTGTCGGTCCAAACCAGTCTATGATGCAGTCCACTTCTGTTGTTGTCTGTGAATATTTTTCCGGAAGATATTCTGCATCTCCGGTAATTCCCGCCATCAGCGCTGTATGTGCCCCGCTGGAATTACCCCAGAGTGCAATTTTACTCACATCGATTCCATAATAAGCTCCATTCATCCGCAAAAAGCGAATTGCTGCTTTGGTATCCACCACCTGAGCCGGAAATGGTGCCAGTTCGCTTTCTCTGTGCTCCACAATCGCCACGGCATATCCTCTTTCGCACATCCTGACCAGTGTCGGAAGACTCTGAAACAATTTCTGCTTATGCCAGGAAGATCCCTGCACATATACGATCAGCGGCCATTTCAGATCTTTTCCGTAGACGAGCGGTGTCATGATCTGAAGATGCAGTTTCCTGCCACTATGCTCTGCATATTCAACATCCGGATAAAATTCGGTACAATATCCGAATGTGTCCTTTACGTCGATTTCTTTTGCTCCCTCCGGAAGCTCTTCACTTTCCGGAAATCGAATTTTTTCCATCGGAGACAATATTTTTTTCACATTTTTCCTCCGTAAGCTGTTTTATTTGTAAGCTATTTTATATTTTCATTTTGTATAAAAATCTGTTTTGATCTTAGATTATCATACCATGTCATCTAGTTCATCTCAACTATAAATCTACGGTCTATCAATGACTCCCAAACAACCAAATACAAATTAAACCAACAAATTTTCGTATCAAAAATGACCACCAAAAAAGCAAGTCCAGAACAAGTCCACGAATTCTCTGACTACCAATGACTCCTGCAACAGTAAGTACAAACAAAGTCCACAAAATCCGAGTAAAACAGATGGTTTAAATAGAAGTAAGTACTCCGAAAGTCAATAAACCCATCGAAAAAAGATGGTCTAAATAAAGGCAAGTATCCTGGTAGTCAAAAAGTACACCGAAAATAGATGGTCTAAGCAAGTACAAGTACCAACATGGTCATTCACATTTGCGCGCCGCAAACTGTCCCCTTATTTTTTCTTTAAATTGCCTCTTTATTCATGTACAGTTCTGTTGTAAAGTATACCCAATCAAAAAAACATAGGAAAAAGGAAGGTTAAGTAAGTTTTCGTTATTGCCAGCATGTGCAGTAAAACCATTTAAACACTCTTACCTTCCGGGAAAGGAACAATTATCATGGCAAACACAAATGTACAGACAGCAGCTGCTGAGCGCGAGGTTACTTCTTCCGTTCAGTTTCTTACCGTAACTGCTATTTTCGTAGCACTCACTTACATCTTTACAGCATTCATCAACGTCCGGCTTCCGATTGCGGCAAACGGCGGGCTTATCCATCTCGGCAATGTTCCGCTTTTCATCGGTGCCATCATCTTCGGTAAAAAGACCGGCGCAATCGCAGGTGGTGTCGGAATGGGACTGTTCGACCTGCTTTCCGGCTGGACTTTATGGGCTCCATTTACTTTTGTGATTGTTGGTCTCATGGGCTTCACCGTAGGCAAACTTACCGAAGATGAAAAACATCAGAACTTCAAATGGTATGTGATTGCACTCATCGCAGCCTGCGTGATCAAAGTTGCAGGATACTACATCGCAGAAATCGTAATCTACGGTAATCCGCTTGCACCAGTAGCTTCCATCCCGGGAAACCTGGTACAGATCGGAGTTGCAGCCGTAATCACACTTATTGTGATCGCACCTCTGAATGTTGCAGCTAAAAGAACAGGATTAAAAAAATAAATTAACAAAAGGACTTGATCTTATGTATAAAATTATGACACCGGGCCCGACACAGGTTGCTGAAAACGTGCGTCTCGCCCGCAGCAGAGAATGTACAAACCCGGATCTCGATGAAAGCTTCGTAGAATTTTATAAAGAAACCTGTGAAGAAATCAGCCGTCTCCTTTATACCGAAAATGAAACCCTGATTCTCGGCGGAGAGGGAATCCTCGGACTGGAAGCCGCCTGTGCTTCCATGACCGAACCAGGTGACCGTGTCCTCGTTCTGGACAATGGCATCTACGGCAAGGGATTCGCTGATTTTGTTTCCATGTACGGCGGATGTCCGGAGCTCTACTCCAGAGATTACCGTGAAACTCTTGATGTACATGAACTCGAAGAATTTCTCAAAGAACATCATGATTATAAATATGCAACCGTTGTGCACGGAGACACACCGAGCGGTATGCTGAACGATGTTTCCGCAATCTGTCCACTTCTTAAGAAATACGGCATCATGACAGTTGTTGATTCCGTATCTGCTTCTTTCGGCGAAGCGATGCGTATCTCCGACTGGCAGATTGACATTATGTGCGGCGGTTCCCAGAAAGTCGTTTCCGCACCTCCTGGACTCACCTTCGTAGTGATCAGTGATGACGCAAAAAAAGCCATGGCAGACCGTAAGACACCGATTGCATCTTTCTACGCAAACCTGACAACTTTTGCACATTATTATGAAGAAAAATGGTTCCCGTACACCATGCCGATCAGTGATATCTACGGACTCCGTGCTGCGATCGACAACATTGCAGCCGACCCGGACATCCTGACACGACACGAAAAGATCGCCGCAGCTTCCCGAAGGGCGATCACAGAAGCCGGTCTGAACCTTTATCTTAAGAGTGGTTTTTCAAGCACCGTTACTGTATTTGAGGTTCCGGAAGGAACCACTGCAAAAGCAATCCTCGATGGTGTCAGAAATGACTACAACATCATGCTTGCAGGTTCTTTTGATGTACTTGCCGGCAAAGTCATCCGCATCGGACATATGGGCAACAATGCTGATTTTTACAATGTCCGCGAAGTATTCGCTGCTCTGGACGGAACGCTCGCTGGACTTGGTGTTCCACTTAAATCCAGCATGGAAAAAATCTTCTGCGACAGCATGAAATAGAATTTATACCAATAGAAAAGAGGTAATTTTACTATGAATAACAATCTGAAAAAATTAATTCTCGCGGCTTTGTTTGCTGCACTTTCCTGTGTGGCAACCATGTCCATCCGCATCCCTACTCCTGGAACCGGCGGATATATCCATCCGGGGGATGCCATCGTAATTCTCTCCGGTGTGATTCTCGGACCGGTCTGGGGCTTCCTTGCAGGTGGTATCGGATCTGCACTTTCTGACCTGATCGGCGGCTATTTCATCTATGTTCCGATCACTTTCGTAATCAAAGGTCTTGTTGCACTTGCTGCCGGACTTCTTTATCAGAAAGTCGGCAAAAACCAGAAGAGCCGCTACATTGCAGTTATTCTTGGCGGTGTTGCAGACATTATCCTCGTTGCGGGCGGATATTTCATATGTGAATTCTTCATCTACGGAGCAGGTGCTGCTGCCAGCATCCCTGCTAACATCATTCAGGGTGTCGGCGGACTTGTTATTTCCTGCCTCCTTTACCCGATTCTGATTTCCATTCCGAATGTACGTCAGACCGCAGTCGCTACAGGTAAATAAATAATTTATCAATAACCTCAAAAGGATTTCCGTTCTATGGTTAATTCACATCTCCATAGATTCGGAAATCCTTTTTTTTATGTAATAGGAAATTACTCCGTAATGTTCCTATTACATAAAAACGCTCCGCGAGGATGCGACCAGATGCATGAGGAACATGTCTGCTGAAGCAGACTGCATCTGGCGCGCAAAGCGTAACAAGTCCCTCAAAGATTGAGGGATTCAGGGAGTTTGAAGCGGACTTGTCCGCTTTGTTCTTCCTCAGATAAAATACTCGATTACTTCCTCCGGTACGGTCTTCGTCTTTTCGTTGAATATCAGAACTGCCTCACGTTCCTCCACCGGGCCGAGAGCGTATATTGTTTCTTTGTTTTCCTGATTAAAGTACTTAAACGGCACTATGCGGTTGTATTCCTTAGGATGTTTATCATCCATCAGAATATCCTTCTGTTCATATGGTTTATCCCAGTAATACGGATCGAAGAGAAGAATATTTTCATTCTGTATTCCGGTCATCAAAACATAATGCTCTTCCTCAAGATACAGACGCACTACCGCCACACCCCCATGATTCAGCGCATGATTGATACGACTTTCTCCATCTATGTACACGCTTCGTCCTGACAGATATTCACTGCTCACAGACATGATGCCGAGGTCTCCGTATTCGTTCAGCCAATTGCTGAGGAACATCATCGCTGCTCTGGAAGTGCCTCTTTTGCCTGGGATTCCTTCTTTGCTGTGGCAGTCCAGACAATAAAGCATCGTATTTCGGACTGCCTCCGGAGGGATCTCCTCCCGCTCGAACAGATAGGCAAGCGCATTCATCATGGAAGTCGGTCCACAGTCGTATTCAGATAATTGATAATGTAACGGATTTTTCATAATAATCTCTCTCTTCGGTAAGTAAAATTTAATGCAGTCAGTTTATATCTGACTTCTCTCTTTTTTGTATTACTGTTCGGATTTCTTTTTTATTCTTCGCATCAAGCAGCCCTTGCAGAATTTCTTCATCCTTGATCATATCAAGGACCTGCAGCAGTCGGTCAATATGCTTATCTTTTCCGGCCACAGTAAACATGATCACGATTTTCACCGGAATCCGGCAGTCTTCCTCCCCCATTGCATCAAATTCAATTGGCGGATTCAGCACTGCAATTGAAATACCTTCTTTTTTTACATGTTCCGCGTCTGTATGTGGAATTGCCACTCCAATCCCGTTCACATCCAGCCCTGTCGGATAATCCTTTTCTCTTTTCAGAACAGCCTCTGTGAACCCTTCTTCTCCATACCCTTCCTGTATCATGGCATCTCCCATGAGCTGCAGTACCTCTATGTTGTCGGATGCCTTTAAATTATGAAAAATCAAATTGTCGTTTAGCTCTTTCCAGATCATTTTTTCCCTGCTTTCTGTTGTATTCTTTTTCATCCCCATTAACCGGTTACCTGTAATTTTCTATGTAAGACAAGATCTGCTCCGGATCATCCATAAATTCACAGAGTTTCAGATTGGACGGATCCATGAATTTCTCATCAGCCGTATGGCGCAGCAGAACTTCCATTCCGTCATAGTAGCCGTTGATATTGTAGAGAACGATCGGGCGATCCAGTCTGTGCAGACTTTTAAGCGTCAGGATCTCAAAAAATTCTTCATAGGTTCCGATTCCGCCTGGTGTAACGATTGTTGCATCAGAGCGCTCCTCGAGAAGTTTTTTGCGCTCGCGCATGGTATCTGTAAAAATAAATTCACTGCAGTTCTGATACAGAACACCCGGTTTATCAAAAAATCGTGGTGCAATACCAAGAATATAACCGCCTTCGACATCCACACCTCGCGCCGCTGATCCCATCATTCCTGTCGCGCCGCCGCCAAACACCAGCCCGTGTCCACGCTTCGCCATCATTTTTCCGAGTTCTTCTGTTTTGTCATAATAAATCTGCTCCAGCTGCGCACTGGAAGCGCCATAGATACATATATTCATAATTTACTCCAGTCCTGCAAAGAATAATTCGTAAAAATCATCCTCGCCTTCAAGCATTGGTGAGTTCTCGCCACCGCCATTGGTGCTCCTGCGCATCGTAGCATAAAATTCTTCACCTGCAGTGATCAGATCCATATCGTAGATCTCATATCCCAGTTCTCTGCATTTCCGACAAAATGCGCTGAGAGGCTGTGCATCTTTCCTTGTTTCCAGAAGTTCTGCCCGAAGCTTCTCGTCACGACGTGCTTTGCTTTTCAATTCATCCAACATTTCTGTAATTCCCATGGTGTCGCCCTCCCTTATTGTAAACAGCTTCGCTGGTAGCCACAAAGATGAAGTATTCTGCATCTTATTTCTCTTAAAATGCAGAAATGCAGACACACACCAACGTATATGTCTGCATTTCTTCTCTAATTTTGTGGTGTTGTCTGAATATAAGATACCACATCTTCCTTATATAATTCAAGAAGAGTCTTCTTCTTTGTACTGATTGCAAAGCCGTGGATCTTCAGACCGTTTTTCTTTACATAATCAATCATATTCTGATAGTCTTCCTGATAATCAGTTGACTGCCCCATCATGGAAAGGATGTCATCATGATCCTGCATATAGGAAAGCATACTGGTAAAATGTGTCTGCATGGCATCTGCATCCGTCACCTCTGCCTCATTATAAGCATCTGCGTTATCCAGGAGCGACAGATACGGATATTTATCTTTGTCCCAGCTCATGCCTGAACCTGATGCATACGGGCAGAAACCCATGTTTGGCTCACCGCAGTAACCGTCCTCTTCTTCTGTGTGAACTGCACACCAGAGATTTCCCCACTCCAGATCTTTCTTATCAGAGAGTTTTTCAAACCAGTCGATAAAATCTTTGTAGTCCATAAGTTCGTTTATGGAAACATATGCCGTGTACCAGTCATTATCGTTGTATCCGGAAATTTCTTCTTTTGAATACTGAATACTCTCCTGTTTGCGAGCCTCTGTATCTACTTTTGTTTCCTTTCCGTTCTCATCTGTCTCCCATGCTTCCCATGCATTCTCATCTCCCGGAAGGTAAAACATCAGCGCCGGACGGCTCAGAATATTGTTATCATATAAAGTGAGCTTGCCTCGTATCAGTCGGCCACTGACAGAAGTAAATTTTCCCGTCCAGGTGTACGTCTGTGGGATAACGATATCATATTCTCCATAGCCTCTGGAAACTGCATTTACCTGATCACGGTAATTTCCCGGCAAAAACAGTTCCGAATATACGGAAAGATCCAGCGACATTCTGGTCGTTGTCATTCCATCATACGTTCCGGCTGCTGCGTTGGGATCATAATAAAATTTTGAAACTGCTTTCGGAAGGATAAAGACTGCGCAGAGAACAAACAGTAAAACAACTGCCCCTACGACCGTACCCATTTTGATAAAAGCCTTGCGGATGGAGCGCCGAATTTCCTTCATGAACTGCTCGTTAAAAGCTTCCTCTTGCTTCTCCGGCTGATTTCTCTGTTGTTCTTCTATGCTGTTATCGTTTTTACTATTTTGTCGTTCTGTCTTCTGCGTTTCGTCATTCACCCCCTTGAAACATCCCTGTTCATTCTCCAAGTCAGAGAACTTTGGTATTTCACCCTCTTCATAAAGAAATTCACTGATTGCATCCTGTTTTTCGATTTCCGCTTCTATCCGTTTTTTTGCGCTGTCTTCCAACTTTCCCTGCTTATATAGTCTCAATAACTCGCGATATGTCATTTCACATCCTCCTCTCTGCCAACTATATTTCTATCTGATTCTGCTTACATATTTTATACTATTTTTTACGCCTTTCACTTATCTGTCTATTCTCCTTTTAACTCTTCTAAGTCTTTCTTCAATTCTTTCTTTGCCCGGTATGCCAGCACACGGACATTCTCCGGAGTAATATGTAAAACTGCGGCAATCTCTTTCTGCGACATTCCGCCGAAATACTGCATCTGAATGATCTCGCGTTTTTTTAAATCCAGATTCTGAAGTGCCCGGTAAAGCATCCGTCTGTTTTCTTCGGCAAGAATATTTTCGAGCAGGTCTCCTTTTGCGCAATCTTCCGTGACAGCATCCTGTCCCTCGCTGAGAATCTCTTTTGACCTCTTTTTCTGCTGATTATAAAAAAGATTCCTCGCGACCATATAAAGCCATGCCCGCATATTTGTATGTCCGTCTGGCAGTGCCAGAAGTGCTTTCAGGAATGTCTCATGCAGCAGATCCTCCGCCTGATGCCAGTTCCTGCAAAGGGAATACAAATACAGATATAATTCTTTTTGATATGTGCCATATAACTTCATTAAAAGCTCATTATCCACATC
>CAKROE010000099.1 GCA_934371915.1 uncultured Blautia sp.
GTTCCAGCGTTCCTGCTCCGCCGGATGCGATCACAGGAATGGAAACTGCATCTGCAACGGCTCTTGTAAGTGCAATATCATATCCGGCCTTTGTTCCGTCACAGTCCATGCTGGTAAGAAGAATCTCACCTGCACCAAGTTCTTCCACCTTCTTTGCCCACGCAAGAGCATCGATGCCGGTATCCAGTCTTCCGCCATGCTTGTAGATGTTCCAGCCGCCATCTTCTCTTCTCTTGGCATCGATTGCAACTACCACACACTGACTTCCGAATTTCTGTGCTGCCTCGCGGATCAGCTCCGGCCGGTCGATGGCTGCAGAATTTACAGAGATCTTATCTGCACCTTCGCGGAGCAGCTTACGAAAATCATCTACTGTACGGATTCCGCCGCCTACTGTAAACGGGATAAATACACAGGCAGCAACTTTACGCACCATATCAACTACTGTCTCACGCTGCTCGCAGGATGCCGTGATGTCAAGAAATACAAGTTCATCCGCACCGGCTGCATCGTAGGCCTTTGCAATTTCAACCGGATCACCGGCATCTTTGAGATCTACGAAATTTACTCCCTTCACAACACGGCCTTTATTGACATCCAGGCAGGGAATGATTCTCTTTGTAAACATCTCAGTTTCCCTCCTTTTCAAGCTTTGCGAAATTTTCCAGTATTTTCAGTCCGTATTTACTGCTCTTTTCCGGATGGAACTGACAGGCAAATACATTGTCTTTTTCTACGGATGCATGGATCGTCGTACTGTAATCTGTCACTGCTTTGACAATCTGCGGATCTTCTGCCTGTAAATAATAAGAATGTACAAAATATACATACGTCTCTTCCGGAATACCACGAAACAGTCTGCCATCATTCTGAAGATGAAGTGAATTCCATCCCATATGCGGAATCTTAAGCCCCTCAGACGGAGGAATCCTTAATATACGGCCTTTCAGGATACCAAGCCCTTCTACTCCCGGAGTCTCTTCACTGCTCTCAAAAAGTAGCTGCAGCCCCAGGCAGATTCCCAGGAACGGTGTATTATTTTTTACCATTTCTTTAATTACCGGAACCAGATTATATCTGTGAAGATTCTCCATTGCCTGTCCAAAGCTTCCGACACCCGGAAGGATCACTTTGTCTGCTTTCAAAAGTACCTGCGGATCTCCGGAAACAACAGTCTCCTCTCCAAGATACGCAAGTGCCTTTTCTACACTGCGAATATTGCCTGCATCATAATCAATAATTCCAATCATTGTCTCTCACATCCTGTCTTTATCGAATATCTTCAAGTATAACCCAAAAAAAGACAGATGCAAAGCTATTTCTTCACATCTGTCCTATTTTGTACGGTTTTACTGATTCTGCTTATCTAATGTGAACCAGAATTCAACGCCATTGTCGTAATTCTTGACACCGTATTGCTGATGGAGTCCTTCCATGATCGCCTTGACGATCGACAGACCAATGCCGCTTCCGCCGTACTCTCTCGTCCTCGCCTTATCTACCTTGTAAAATTTGTTCCAGAGATTCGGAATATCTGCTTCTGGTATAGGTTTACCGGTATTAAATACAGTAACTTTCACATGGTCGTCTTCCGTAAGTACACGGATCTCAATTTCTTTGTCTCCATCCAGATGATTCAGTGCATTACTTGTATAATTCGTTACAACTTCTTCAATCTTAAATTCATCTGCCCACACATAAACCGGTTTATCGGCATTGAATATTACTTTTGCTTCTTTTTGCTGGATCATGATATCCATCGACTGCAGGACACCACGGATCACACTGACAATATCAAAACGCTCTACTGTCATCTCATCCCTTCCGGATTCCAGCTGATTCAAAGTAAGAAGATTACGGACAAGTTTGTTCATCTTACCGGCTTCATCCATAATAACGTCACAGTAAAATTCCCGACTCTCCGGATCCTCAGAAATATTTTCTTTCAGGCCCTCTGCGTAACCCTGCACCAACGCGATCGGCGTCTTTAATTCATGAGATACATTATTCAGGAACTCCTGTCTCATCTGATCGATCCGTTCTTTGTTCTCAATATCTTTCTGGAGCTGATTATTGACAGATTTCAGTTCAGAAATTGTCTTTTCAAGCTGTTCTGACATCCGGTTAAAATTCTCACCCAGTTCATCGATTTCATTGCCGGAATGGCTCTGGTATTTCGCCTCAAAGTCCAAATCACTCATCTTCGTAGAAAGAAGCGTCAATTCACTGATCGGACGTGTGATGCGCTTCGTCACAAACCAGATTACAAGACCGCTGATAACGATGATCATAATACCGACATAGAAATAGAATTTATTGGATATAGAAACACTCTCACGAATACTTTCCAGTGGTGTACGAATCAGGAAATAACAGCCATTATCCATCTCGCCCCAGCTTTCCACGTATTCCATGCCGGCAAAGCGGTCACTCACCTGCTGGATCACATAATTATCATTCTGCTGAATCACTTTTGCATGATCTTTCTTCTTATCAAGATCATACACATACCCTACAAGTCGTGCCTCCAGAAGATCCTCGTTACTTCCTACTGCACATACGGTCTGTCCATCCGCAGTGATTACGATCCAGGTCAGGTTATTCTCGGAACTGTCCTTAAACATTGCATCTGATACTTCTGCACTGCTGCTTCCATCTGATGCAGTTTCAACTTTAAGATCCTCCAGATTCCTGACCGCTTCCTGCAGAACCTCCGTTTTTTTGCTAATGTAATAGTGCTCCAGAAAAAGGCCGTTGATCACGGTCGTTATGACCATGGAAAGAAGTAAAAGTCCGATAAACCAAACCGAGATCTGCAGACGCAGTGGATGAAATTTTTTCTTTTTTTCTTTCACACCAGGTCTCTGTGGTTTTTTCATTGTTCATCTACCTCAAATTTGTATCCCATCCCCCAGACAGTCTTAATGTATTCTCCTTTATCGCCCATTTTGCTTCGCAGTTTCTTGACATGTGTATCAATGGTACGTGCATCGCCAAAATAGTCATAATTCCATACAGAGTTCAAAATCTTCTCTCTTGAAAGAGCAAGTCCCTGATTTTCAAGGAAATACGTCAGAAGTTCAAATTCTTTGAAGCTCAGTTCCATCTGCCTGCCATCTACAGTAGCCTGATGCGCGGATTTGTCAATTACAATTCCACCGGCAGAAAGCACATCGTTACCTGCATCCTGACCGGTTCTTCGAAGGATTGCCTCCACGCGTGCAACAAGGATCTTCGGGCTGAATGGCTTCGAAATATATTCATCAACGCCCAGTTCAAATCCGAGAAGCTCATCCCTCTCATCACCTCTGGCTGTCAGCATAATGATCGGCACTTTGGAGTTTTTGCGGATCTCACGGCACACTTCCCATCCATCCATCTTCGGCATCATTACATCAAGTATCAACAACGCAATGTCTTTTTCTTCATAAAAAATATCCATCGCTTCTTCGCCGTCTCCGGCTTCCAGTACGTGGAAATTTTTCTTCTCAAGGAAATCCTTTACAAGCTTGCGCATACGGCTTTCATCATCTACTACAAGAATCTTCGGGGCTTCCATTATTCCTACCTCCATCAACAGTTTTACTTTTTCTTTATCTTAGCAGAGATTTATGTAGGTTTTGTGAACGTATTACGGAAATTTCAGGCATTTCGTCAAAAAGTCGGAAACCTGACATCGGTTCCCGACTTCTTTTTGCATCGTTGTATTCAGTTTTATAAGATTATGCAAGTGCTTTGCCAAGTGCTTTGCAGCTTTCTACTGCATCGTCATCCGGCTCTTCCTGACAAATCACACCATCAGATACAAGAACTGCTCCGTCTTCTTTGCATTTGTCTTCCCAGTTATGCATCCATTCTCCGTCTCCCCATCCATAGGAACCAAAAAGACCGAGTTTTTTGCCGGAAAGTTTTGCTTCGCAGGAACCAAACATTGGTTCAAATTCATCTTCCTCAAGAACTTCATCTCCCATAGCCGGACAGCCAAATGCGATTGCATCAAACTCATCTACTTTATCAGCGGAGAAATCAGAAGTTTCAAAAGTTGTTACTTCTGCGCCTGCTGCCTTTGCACCTTCTGCGACTGCATTTGCCATAGATTCTGTGTTTCCTGTGGAGCTCCAATAAACTACTGCTACTTTACTCATCTTACTTTACCTTATCCTTTCTGCTTTATGCTGCAACAGTCAACTGAAGGATTGAGCGTCCGTCTGCAAACAGACGTCTGTAGATTTCCGAACATTTCTTCAGTTTACGGAAAAGAATCCGGGTCTGCTGTTCATCCCCGTATACTTTCCAGATTCCGCAACACTTATAATTTTTACCCTTCTGTTCGATAAAACCAGTCACATCATCCAGCGGATATCCGAGGAACAAACCTACTTCATGAGGAAAACATTCATTTTCAAAGAAGCGCTCCTGTAGCTTTCTGATACAGCAGTCAGCTTCCTGACACTCATAGCCACAGTTATTCAGCAATGTGCAGGCACCTTCACAGCTTAAGTCCTGCTGCAGTTTTTTCTTGCGGTATACATAAACAAGAGCTTTGTACTCACTCATTCTAAGTACTTCCACAAAAACGCCTCTGCTATTCAGCTTATTATTTTCCTCTTCGATTTCTTTATAAAGGCCATCCCTGTTCTCAGGTGTATAAGTAAACATGTTTGCAGTTTTGATTCCTGCCAGCGTAGGCGCGCAGTGTGCTATGATTTCAGCTTCTAACATTCCCTGTTCTCCTTGTTGATTAGTTTTATCTAACCATTGGCTTTAAATTTACGGATATGTTTCCATACCCGTAAACTCAATTTCTGTTAGTTATCTCTAACTGATATGATAGTACATTATTTCCTACACACTGTCAAGAGTTTTTTGAAATTAACTTTTATATTTTTGATCGGATCAAAGTACGGATTTCATAGAATCCATGCCAATCAAAAGTGTAGATGTATTATGAAGCAGCGCAGACATTGTCGGCTGGATCACTCCGGTCACACCAAATGCAATCAGGCTTCCGTTGATACCAACGATACGTCTGTAATTTCTGTGAATCTTGTCCATCAGACCGTTGCTGATTTCTTTGAGTGTTACCATCACGCTCAGGTCGTCCGCACCGATCGTGATGTCTGCGATCTCTCTGGCAAGTTCTGCACCGTCACTGATTGCAATACCGACATCAGCTGCGGAAAGAGCAGGTGAATCATTGATGCCGTCTCCTACCATCAGTACTTTACGGCCCTGCACCTTTGCTTCTTCGACAAATTTCGCCTTATCCTCAGGAAGGACTTCTGAATAATATTTGTCAACGCCAACTTTCGCTGCGATTGCTTTTGCAGTACGGTCACTGTCGCCGGTCATCATAACAATCTGGGTAAACCCTGCTTTTCTTAATGCCTTAATTACCTCTGGTGCCTCCGGACGGAGCGGATCTTCAATACAGATCACCGCCGCCAGTTCTCCCTCGATACCAAGATACAGATGAGAATATTCTTCCGGAAGGTTTTTGAAAATCTCTTCTTTTCCTGTCGGAATCGCGCATTTCTCATCTTCAAATACAAAATGATGGCTTCCAATGATTGCTTTTCGTCCGTTTACAGTTGTAGAAATACCATGCGCTACGATATACTCAACTTTTGAGTGCATTTCTTCATGTGTCAGGCCACGTTCTTTCGCCGCGTCCATAACTGCCTTCGCCATAGAATGCGGAAAGTGTTCTTCCATGCAGGCAGCCAGTCTCAGCAGATCTTCTTTGGAGTCGCCGTTGAAAGATACTACATCTGCAACTGTCGGCTGCGCTTTTGTCAGCGTACCCGTCTTATCAAAAACGATTGTATCAGCCTCTGCCACGGCTTCCATGAACTTGCCGCCTTTTACCGTGATATGATGCGCATTTGCCTCGCGGATTGCTGCAAGTACGGAAATCGGCATGGCCAGCTTCAGTGCACAGGAGAAGTCAACCATCAGAATAGACAGTGCCTTCGTCACATTTCCGGTAAGTGCATAGGTAAGTGCAGTTCCGGCAAGTGTATACGGAACAAGTCTGTCTGCAAGATGTTCTGCCTTACTTTCTACCGCAGATTTCAGTTTCTCTGTGTCTTCAATCATTGTCACGATCTTTTCGAACTTGGTAGATCCGGATGTTTCTTTTACACGGATAGTAAGTTCGCCCTCTTCGAGAACAGTTCCGGCATAAACATAGCTTTCTGTATGTTTGGCAACCGGCATGGATTCACCTGTCAGGGAAGCCTCATTGACCGTTGCCTCTCCATCTGTGACAACACCATCAAATGGAATAACAGTTCCCATATGTATCCGTACCCGATCACCCGGTTTGATCGTATCTGTGCCGACCTGAACTTCTGTGTCGTCCGTAACCAGCCATACTTTGCTTACATTCAAGGACATGCTTCGCGCAAGATCATCCACAGATTTCTTATGCGTCCAGTCTTCCAGTATCTCACCAAATCCAAGCAGGAACATGACGGAAGATGCTGTACTGAAATCACCTCTTAAGATAGACACACCAATTGCAGTTGCATCCAGTACCGGTACTTCGATTCTGCATTTTGCAAGTGTACGGACACCCTTCCAGATGTATTTTACGGATTTAAGTGTGGTAAGGAATGTACGGATCGGAAGAGGAAGGAAAATTTTCTTTCCATAATGAAGTACCACATGGTTGACCATTTTCTCCCAGTATTCCCCGTTCATTTCTCTGCCGGAATTCTGAAGATAGCTCTCCGGTGCCTCTGCCTTTTCATAAGAAAATCCCTGCACTGCTTTCAGGATCTCTTCTCTGTTTCCCGAAAAGCTGATCACAGCATCCTGGTTTCGTTCTACGACCTTTGCAGTTGTTACTCCCTCAAGATTTGTCAGGAAGTATTCAAGCTGATCTGCCTGTCTGCAGGTCATTCGTTTCTGACAGATATGAAGCCTGACTCTGCCTCTGATCTCATGTTCTATTTTAAATTTCATATTGTCATCACCTTTAGTTATAAAAACACCTGCAGTGCTTGACCACAGGTGTCTTTTATTTATTCCTCTTCTTCTGCAGTTTCTTCTGTTTCTTTAAAGGACTCTTCCTCAGCAGTATCTTCAAATGCTTCCTCAGCGGCTGCACGGTCTTCGTTGATCTGCTGTGCTTCTGCGTAAATGTCTTCTGCATTTTCCTGAACTTTAGATACAGTCTTCATTACGCAGTCTTTTGCACGAAGAACTGCTGCTGTGCAGTTTGTGTAAACTTTTTTTGCATCTTTGCTGGAAAGCAGTTTGATTCCTGCTGTACCAAATAATACTCCTGCTGCAAATACTCCGCTGTGTTTTTTATCAAGTTTGATCATGGTAAGTTCCTCCTGTATATAATTTATTTTTTATCGTTTTCACTGACTCATCACTCTGGCATTACACATATTATAAAATCTTCAAAACAAAAGTCCAGACTAACTTGCACAAATGAGAAATTTTCTCAATATTGTCTAAAATAAAGGGTTTCACTTCTTTGTATATTTTTCGGCAGAAAGCGGTTAGTTGCCGCTTTCTACCAGTACTTTACTTACTCTTCTTGACTGAAGATAACCGCAGGATTCCATACCCTTTTCAATAATTTTACAAAGCTTTTCATTATCAAGGCGGATGTTCGTCTGATCATCCAGTTGTACACAACAGATCGGTACTCCTGTCTGCTCATCACAAAGCCGGTAAGCACTCTTTCTTTTCAAAGCCCCAATCTCTTCCAGAAGATTGATCATTCTGTAGATTGTTGCCATTCCGATATTCGGATCCTTCTTCGATGCAAGAAAATAAATTTCCTTACAACATGTGCATTCTTCCTGAAGAATGATATCGAGTATGATTTTTCTCTGTTTTGTAATTCTGCATCCCTCACGTCTGAGTCTGTCCACAATAACGCTTCGCTGCATACTGCTTCTCTGATACTGCTGATTACGGAAGGATTCCTGAGCAGAATCTGATGTATGATCATATATTTCTTCTTGCTGTAATCCCATTTTTGCTCCTCCTGATCCGGTCAGTTCGTTTCATGTTACTGTGCTTTGTTTTTGGTAACTTTAGTTCGTTCTGGCTATCATGAGTTTACACTTTCTAACTGTTGCTGTCAAGAATTTTTATTATTTTTAATAAAATCAGCCAAAAACAATCTTCCGGCACTTGACAAACCATTATGTTCTTTCATATAATTAAGAAACAATCAATACAAAAGCATCGTCTGTTCACCAGTAATACCGGAAGATTTTTATCTGTCTTTCGTACCTTTTCAGGGCTTGTACTGGTTTCGACGGGGGCTTTGAAGTTGAGGCAGCCATCCGCAGACTCCTGGACTGCGTATCAACCGGGAAACTAAATATAAACGCAGACGAACAGTACGCGTTAGCAGCCTAAGCGCTGCTCGTCAGCCCTAGAGCACTCACACTTTAGGAATCTGGCGTCGACTATGTGAGAAACCTTGCCGGGTAAGC
>CAKROE010000100.1 GCA_934371915.1 uncultured Blautia sp.
ATACAAGGGATTCCAGTAATCGTAATACTGTCTATATTTATGATGGAAAAGACACATGGACAGATACGAATGGTGTGGAGTGGAACCGGGAAGTGAAGTAAAAAATGTGAGTGGGAGGGGGAGGAAAAAGGATGTTAAAGCGTTACAAGATGTATTATAACGAAGCTGTTGATGCTTTAGAAGATGACGTGTCAGCGGCTTTTTCTTTTATCTGAAAATCTATTAGTCAATAGCTTTTTGTAATAATCTACTATCATAAGTCAAAGCCAGTGAAAACCAGTTTTTACTGGCTTTTTTGATAGTGACATCTCCTCCTTTTTTATATATTCTGGTATTAGGAGAACTACTACTAATCCATATAAGAAGTGAAAGGAGGTAACAGGATGAAGGGTAAAATACTATTAGGATTAACCGCAATATTGATGCTGACGGGAGCTGCTGTACCGGTAAAAGCAGATGATGTCTGGAAATTTGATGCCCAGCGTTTTGTATTAAAGGAGTACACAGGCACAGAGACGGATGTAGTGGTGCCGGATACTATGGATGATGGCGTGCCGGTCAAAAGACTGGGAACTCAATTACTGGCTGGCTCAGAGACGCTTACTTCTGTAGTAGTGCCGGATAGCGTGACGATACTTGATATTGGTGCGCTGAGTTATGATGATAATCTGTCGGAGATAACTTTATCTTCAAATCTGATCAATATCGGATGGAATGCCATTTCTAGTAATGATGCGCTGACAGAACTCACCATACCGGCATCGGTCTGTATTATAGACAGCTATGCAGTCAGAGGCTGCTATGCTCTGAAGAAAATCGTGTTTGAGGGTGCATGCCCATTGATAGGTTCAGAGGCTTTTGCAATGCTTTCAGATGATGTGGTAATTTATGTGCCGGATGACCAGATAGAAGAGTACAAGAAGGTTTTTGAAGAAAATAATAAAGATTTGAACATTCAGCCAAGTGGAAAGTCGGCTGTACTTTATTCAGCTGAAGACTATCTGGATACAGAGAATCTGACGTTTGATGCAGAAACGGGAAGCATCACAGGTTATAATGGAATGAATACCAGACTGACGATCCCGGAGAGTATTGAGGGTGTGCCGGTAAAAGCAATTGGTAAAAGAGCTTTATGGGAAGATCCTCTTTTAGGGTATGTAACTCTTCCGGAGGGACTGGAATATGTTGGAGAAGATGCTTTTAGTATCACTGATACATTAAAATATGTGGAATTTCCGTCTACTCTGAAAACTATTGATAAGAAAGGTTTTTCATCTTATCGGGGATTCAGACTGGATCTTCCGGATAGTCTGGAATATATCGGAGAAGAAGCGTTCAGCTATTTTTCGGTAGAAACAGACCTGATCATTCCTGAAGGCGTAAAGGAACTCGGTCCGGGTGCATTTTCAGCTGCTTCGGGATTACAGAGAGTATTTCTTCCAGCAAGTTTGGAGAAGATAGGGGATAATTGCTTTAGCAAGTCACCTATTACTTATGTTTATATGGAGGGATTGGAGCTGCCGGAAATTTCGGATACCGCCTTTGATAAGTGTGAATACCTGAGAGATATAGATCTTAACGAAAAATGTACCAAGCAGCAGATGCTGGATGTACAGGCACTCGTTGATGCACTGGGACTGGAGTGCCGGGTATGGCGAAACCAGAATACAGAGGTTGAATATGCACGCTTTTCTGTTGAAGAGCTTCCGGATGACCCGAGTAAGTTATACTTAACCGGATACGAAAAAGAAGCCGCGAAGGTGCGCAGCTATGATACTTATACAATAGGCGAGGAGGATAAAAGCGTAGTAGGAATCGCTGATGGTGCATTGAAGGGTGATCAGACGATAACCTACTTTGCGGTGCCTCATAACGATGAATTCGTTTACGTTGGAAAAGAAGCTTTTGCAGACAGCATTGTGGAGCATGTGGACCTTTTTGATTCTGTTACCAGTATTGGAGCGGAAGCCTTTCGCAACTGTGCGCAGCTTAAGGAGATCACGATCCCTGCTTCTGTGACAGAGATTGGAGAAAATGCTTTTGCGGGCTGCAGCGGACTGACAAGTGTTAATATTTTATGTGATGTTGGATTGCTTCCGGAGGGAGCCTTTGCGGACTGTACAAATCTTACCGAAGCAACTGTGGCAGCAGGAAGTATTCCTGCAAGACTTTTTGAAGGATCAGCACTTGCCTCACTGAATATGGGTGAAGGCGTAACTGAGATTGGTTCAAGAGCATTTGCGGGAACTTCTCTGAGTGAGTTTGTGATACCTGCAAATATACCAGTCAATGGAGAGGCTCTTGAAGGGATTGAACTGAGTAATATCAGGCTCAGTGCAGAGGCGACGGATGAACAGGTGGCTGAATGGAGTATAGCACTGAATTATCCCTGGTATGACAGAATATGCAGAGTTGGTGAGGAATCCATGCTGGTGAAGATGCCGTATGAACCTCTGCCGGAAGACAAGTTTGAATTTGATGAAGAGAGCAGAACGATCACAGCATATGTTGGAACAGCCGTGGATGTTATTATTCCGCGTACGATTGGCGGAGTGCCGGTAGAAAATATTTCTTATAATGCATTTGAAAATACCAGAGATTATGTACATTCAGATATGGAGACAAACCAGAAAGAAGGAGACTGGGTGCCGATGCGCTGCGTGATCCTGCCGGAGACTCTAAAATCAATTGAGGACAGTGCATTTACGAACTGTCATGATCTGGAAACAGTGATCTGCTATGCACCTCTGGAAACTACAAATAAGGGTCTGTTCTCGGAATGCCAGGGCCTGAAAAATGTGGTGTTTGTAAACGGAGTACTGCATATGGATAACTATCTGTTTAACTTCTGTAAGAATCTGGAGACCGTATGGTGTAAGAACCAGGTAGACCGGATTGGAATTCAGACTTTTGGAGTAACTCCTATGGAAAAGCTCTGTGTGAATGCAAAAGATATTGATATGAGTGCATTTGCAGGAATGGAATCTTTGAAAGAAATCCATATCCGTGGTGGTGTTGAGCATATGAGTCTGGGAGCATTTGCACTGCTGCCGTCAATCGAAACAATCTGTCTGGAAGGAATTGATTCGGATGTGATGGAAGCTGACTGGGCGAATCTGGGGAACAGCAATCTTACGATTCTTGTACCGGAAGATACTTCAGATGAGCAGCTGGAGGCTATCGGACGGAAGTTCTTAAGTTCCATGATCATCACAGACGGTGCTCAGGTGAAGAGAGGTACCTGTTCAATGCCGGAGGATCCGATGCCGGATATCGCTGAGATGCTCAGTGCTTATGGAATCTGATTTAAACTTTAAACAAATAAACTACCTGCTGTGCGGGTGGTTGAGGTTATCATCCAGATAGTGTCGATGGCAATTGGAGAGTTGGCAGCCCTAAGAGTAAGTTTGTGGTAAGCGCCAGCACCGCAATAGCATCCCCTCACACTGGGAAAAAATTTCGTCATCAGATAACTCTGCCAGTGATTGAGATAACTCCTGTGGATTTGCCACAGGAGTTTTTTTATGTAATAGGAAATTACTCCGTAATGTTCCTATTACATAAAAAAAATCAATAGAAACTGATAACAATGTTTACAGAGCGAAATGTCCGGAAAGGACGGTGACGATTATGAATAAGGTGATTTTAATGGGAAGACTGACAAAAATTACATATATTCAACCTAACGAAATCGTGATATAATCAAAATATATTTGAATGCAAAATATGGAGGTAACTTATGGGCGTAAGTTATAACAGATTATGGAAAATGCTCATAGATAAAAATATGAAGAGGATAGAGATGCAGTACCTCACCGGGATCAGTGGAAATATTCTTGCCCGGATGGGAAAAAACCAGTATGTATCAATGGTGACGATTGAGAAGATCTGCAGGAAACTGGACTGCACTGTTGATGAGATGATGGAATTTACAGATGATGAATAACAGGAGCAGATTTGCTAATTTATCAAAACTGGCAGCAAACGTGATGGATGCTGGATTGGTCAAAAATCAAAGTGTTTTTAAAGAGGCTTATGATATGGGATATTCTGTTTAATAAAAGTATGAAAAAGGAATATATACATGAAGACAATTATAAAGTATGAACTGGTAATAAATGAAGCACTTCGATCAGCACTTAATTATGATACACCTGATGAACAGATAAATGAATTTATTCGCTTTTTTGGTAAACATATCGGTTCTGACAGGATATATATTTTTGAGGATTGCGATGAAAGGCATGCTACAGATAATACTTATGAATGGTGTGCTGATGGGATAATTCCTGAGATTGATGAATTACAGAATGTCAATATGGATGTCATAGACTGGTGGTACGAGGCATTTTCTAAAGGAGAAAGTATAATCATCACTGATGTAGAAGAAATCAGAGAAGAACATTACATATCCTATAATATGCTGAAGGCGCAGAATGTAAAAAATGTGGTAGTATGTCCTTTATACTATAAAAATGAGATAAAAGGTTTTTTTGGTGTAGATAATCCTCCAAAGAGTGATTATAGAGGACTCACCACATTTCTGGATATGGTGGGAACGCTTCTTGTTTCGTTTTTGAAATTGCGTAATTCATTTATAAAATCAAATAATATGGCAAAGCTCAGCAGTTACTCATCACTTTCAAAAATTTATGAAGCCATGCATTATATTAATATACAGACGGGCAGATATCATGTCGTGAAGACAACAGTGCAGTTTTCCGAATGTTTGGAAAAAGATGCCAGAAAAATGGGAGAATATGAAATCAGGGATGATTTTTATGGACATATCAAACACTTTACAGAAAAAATATGTATGGAATCACAACTTGAAGAAGCACTTGAATTTATAGATATCCGTACGCTTGAAGTACGACTTCAGGGGAAAATCAGTATCACATATGAATTTACAGATAAAAGAACAGGCTGGTGTCGCAGCAGGTTTATTCCTGTAGATTATGATGAAAATGGCAGACTTTTGCATGTGCTTTATTGTATTGAGTCTATAGAAGAAGAGAAAAAACGTGAGAATCGACTGCTCTATCTGGCACAGACGGATCTTATGACAGGAATATGTAATCGTGGAAGTGGAGAAAGCAGGATTTCTGCATATTTGAAGGAACGAAAAGCAGGACTGCTCTGCCTGATTGACTGTGACAAATTTAAATCCATAAATGATACATATGGTCATGCTGTAGGGGACAAGGTGCTTATAGCCATTGCAGAGACTTTACAGAAAGTATGCCGCGATAAAGATGTGATTTTTCGACTTGGAGGCGATGAGTTTGCAATATTTATGCCGGGAATTATGGAGCAAAAGGTAGCAGAGAAATTTTTTGCAAGACTTTTTGAAAATATCAGACAAATCGATATTGAGGAAATGCAGGGAAAAAGCATAGAAATAAGTATGGGAGCATGTTTTTACGAGGGAACTGAGGAAGTTTCTTTTGATCAGCTGTACAAGAATGCTGACAGTGTAATGTATCAGAGCAAAGAAATACAAGGTTGTAGTGCTATGATTTACGGATTGTATGCAGACAAAAAAGACAACTGAAAGGTGATAATTAAGTATGAAATCAATGCAAAATGACATGACTGTTGGAAATCCAATGAAGATCATTTTAAGATTTACGCTTCCGATTTTTATTGGAAATGTATTTCAGCAGTTTTACAATATGGCCGACGCCGTGATCGTCGGTAAATTTGTCGGCAATCAAGCGCTGGCGGCAGTCGGAAGTACGGGGACGATCATGTTTCTGATCTATGGGTTTGTAGTCGGCATGACTGCGGGATTTACCGTACTTACGGCACAGAAATTCGGAGCCGGAGATATGAAAAGCATGCGCAAGACAGTAGTAGGAGCAGGGGTGTTATCCTTTATTGTGGGTGCTCTGCTTACCGTATTGTTTATGGTATTTATGAAACCTCTTCTGACTTTGATGAATACGCCGTCTGATATTTTTGCGGATGCGTATGCATATATCATGATCGTTAGTGGCGGAATCCTTGCTCAGATGCTGTACAACTTATTGTCCAGTATTCTGCGTGCACTGGGAAACAGTAAACTTCCACTGTATTTTCTGATCATCAGTGCACTTTTGAATATTGTGCTGGATCTGGTGTTTATCATAGGATTTCATATGGGCGCAAAAGGAGCAGCAGTAGCGACCGTGATTGCACAGGGAACATCCGGAGTACTTTGTCTGTTTTATATTATTGCGAAAGTGCCGGTGCTTCATCTGAAAAGGGAAGATTTCTATGTAGAAAGTGATATATACAAAAATCAGCTTCGTATAGGAATTCCGATGGCATTGCAGTATTCAATCACAGCTATCGGAACGATGATGGTACAGTCCTCATTGAATATTCTGGGATCTACACTGGTTGCGGCATATACTGCAGCAGGAAAAATCGAACAGGTAGTCACACAGGCATATGTAGCTATGGGAACAACTATGGCGACCTATGGTGCGCAGAATATGGGCGCCGGTTCTGTAAAGCGTATCCGTGAAGGATTCCGGGCATGCACGATCATCGGTGCCGTGTATTCTGTTGTTGCGGCAGCGTTCATTATGACAGTTGGAAAATTTATGACCTGTCTTTTTGTATCAGAAGATGTAAATATGATCATGAGTTCTGTTGATGTTTATCTGAAATGTATCGGAATTTTCTTCATTCCGCTGGCAATCGTAAACATTTATCGAAACGGAATTCAGGGACTTGGTTATGGACTTCTTCCGATGATGGCCGGCGTGGCAGAACTGATCGGACGTGGAGTTGTGGCAGTGATCGCCGGAGAAATGCGCAGTTATACAGGGGTCTGTCTGGCAGGACCGGCTGCATGGTCATTGGCGGCGGCACTGTTGATCGTAATGTATTTCTTCATTATGAATGTACATTTGAAAAAAGTATTTGGGACGAACGGGAAAGACTGATGAGGTCTTTCCTTTTTTTATACATAAACATAGTAATAAAAACTACATCACAAAGAAAATAAAACAATAAAACATTGACATACATGGTGAAAAGATTTATACTAACAAATAGTTTGATAATCAAAATAAATACCGGAAAGAAAAAGGAGATACTATGCATACAGATAATACATCATTAAAGCCACTTCAGATAGGAGAACTGACAGCAGAGAAACCAATCATCCAGGGCGGTATGGGAGTCGGTGTCAGCCGGAGCTCTCTTGCAGGTGCAGTGGCGGCAGAGGGAGGCATCGGGATTATTTCGACGGCACAGATTGGATATGACGAGGAAGGTTTTGAACGGGATCAGGCAGGATGTAACCGCCTTGCCATAAGTAAACACATCCGTCGGGCAAAAGAGATCGCTGGCGGCAGAGGGCTGGTTGGTGTCAATATCATGGTGGCACTGAAACATTACAAAGAGCATGTGCAGGAAGCGGTGAAGGCCGGTGCAGACGTAATCATCAGCGGAGCCGGACTTCCGATGGATCTGCCCAAATTAATCGGAGACAGTGTAACAAAAATTGCACCAATCGTTTCTTCCAAAAGAGCTGCGCAGCTGATTTTGAAAATGTGGGCGCACCGTTATGAGCGTACAGCCGATTTTCTTGTGATCGAAGGACCGAAGGCCGGAGGTCATCTGGGGTTTTCACGAGAGCAGTTAAAGGATGTGGAAGCGCTTGATTATGATCAGGAGATTAAAGAAATTATTGCATGTAAAAAAGTATATGAAGAAAAATTTCATACAAAGATTCCGGTGATCGTTGCAGGGGGGATTTTTGACAGAAGTGACATTGATCATGCACTGGAATTAGGGGCTGATGGGGTGCAGATTGCCAGCCGGTTCGTGACAACAGCGGAATGTGACGCATCTGAAGAATATAAACAGGCTTATATAAATGCAAAGAAAGAAGATATTCAGATTATTCAGAGTCCGGTCGGAATGCCGGGAAGAGCTCTTCGAAATGAATTTATCAAAGGTCTGGAAAGTACCAGAAAACCGATCACAAAATGCTACAATTGTCTCGAGAAATGTGATCCGCGGTCAGTGCCGTATTGTATCACGAAAGCACTGATCGATGCAGTCAGAGGAGACATAAAGAATGGTCTCATTTTCTGCGGAGAAAATGTGGATCGTATTCATGAGATGACAACCGTGCATGATCTGATGCAGGAACTTTGTTACTGAACCGGTTCGCGGTTCCGAAATTTTGCGTACATTGCGTGAACGACAGTGATCAGAGACGGAAGCAACATCAGGATTCCGTACCAGTTGGAATCGGACAGAAGTATCAGTGGAAGCACAAAGGCCAGAAAAAAACCAAAGTACAACATTCCGGACAGTATACATGGCAGAAAATGATTCCAGCCGATCAGGCCGGACAATGCGGCAAGGATCAGCATGAGAAATGCAATATAATTTGTAAGAGTATTCTGC
>CAKROE010000101.1 GCA_934371915.1 uncultured Blautia sp.
CTTCGGTGCCGGCGGCGTATCCGTTGCCATCGGTGAACTTGCAGACGGTCTTCGTGTGGACCTTGATAAAGTTCCGAAAAAATATGCCGGTCTTGATGGTACAGAAATTGCTATTTCTGAATCTCAGGAGCGTATGGCAGTTGTTGTAGATCCAAAAGATGTGGATACATTCCTCGGCTATGCTAACGAAGAAAACCTGGAAGCAATTCCGGTTGCAGTTGTTACCGAAGCCCCACGTCTTGTTCTTACATGGAGAGGCAAAGAAATCGTCAATATTTCCCGTGCATTCCTTGACACCAACGGTGCACATCAGGAAACAACTGTAGAAGTAGAGATTCCGAACAAAGAGGGCAATCTGTTTGAAGAGCGCCCGGATGTAGCTGATGTAAAGGCGAAATGGCTGGAGACACTTGCTGATCTCAATGTATGCTCACAGAAAGGTCTTGTTGAGATGTTCGACGGTTCTATCGGAGCAGGCAGTGTATTTATGCCATATGGTGGTCAGTATCAGCTTACCGAGACACAGAGCATGGTAGCCAAAGTTCCGGTACAGAATGGAAAGACAGACACCGTTACCATGATGAGCTATGGTTTTGACCCGTATCTGTCCTCCTGGAGCCCGTATCACGGAGCTGCCTATGCAGTGACAGAATCTGTTGCGAGAATCGTTGCAACAGGTGGTGATTACAAGAAAATCCGTTTCACATTCCAGGAATACTTCCGTCGTATGACAGAAGATCCGAAGAGATGGAGTCAGCCATTCTCCGCACTGCTTGGTGCATATGCGGCACAGATGGGATTTGGACTTCCGTCCATCGGCGGCAAAGACAGTATGTCCGGTACTTTCAATGAGATCGACGTACCGCCGACACTTGTTTCTTTTGCCGTAGATGTAGCTAAGATCCAGGATGTGATCACACCTGAACTCAAAAAAGCAGGAAATAAACTGGTATGGCTGCGTGCACCGCGTGATCAGTATGATCTGCCGGATTACGCAGGAATCATGGATCAGTACGAAAAACTCCATAATGATATCCAGAACGGCAAAGTTGTTTCTGCCTATGCACTGGATCGTCACGGTATTGCAGCAGCAGTTTCCAAGATGGCATTTGGTAACGCAGTTGGTGTAAAGATCGAGCATAATCTGGATCCGAGAGATTTCTTTGCTCCGGGATTTGGTGACATCATCATGGAAGTTCCGGCAGAAAAAGTCGGCGAGCTTTCCATCACTTACACACTGATCGGTGAAGTAGCCGAGGATGGCAAATTCTCCTACGGAAATACTGTGATCACTGAGGCAGAAGCAGTAGAAGCATGGAAAGGAACTCTGGAAAGAGTCTTCAAGACAGTTTCCGGTGAAGAAAATGAAAAACCGGCAAAAGATGAGCTGTACCATGCAGAAAACATTTATGTATGCAAACACAAAGTTGCAAAACCGCGTGTATTTATTCCGGTATTCCCGGGAACTAACTGCGAATACGACAGTACCCATGCATTTGAGAGAGCCGGCGCAGAAGTGGATGTCAAAGTCTTCAAGAACCTGACAGCAGAGGATATCCATGATTCTGTAGAACTCTTTGAGAAAGCGATTGATCAGGCACAGATCATCATGTTCCCGGGAGGATTCTCCGCAGGTGATGAACCGGATGGTTCTGCAAAATTCTTTGCAACTGCATTCCAGAATGCAAAGATCAAAGAAGCAGTTATGAAGCTTGTCAACGAGAGAGACGGTCTTGCACTTGGTATCTGTAATGGATTCCAGGCTCTGATCAAGCTCGGTCTGGTACCATACGGCGAGATCTGCGGACAGAAAGCAGATTCCCCGACACTGACCTTCAACACCATCGGACGTCATATCTCCAAGATGGTTTACACCAAGGTGGTAAGCAACAAGTCTCCATGGCTTCAGAAAGCACAGCTTGGCGGAGTATACTGCAACCCGGCATCCCACGGAGAAGGACGTTTTGTTGCCAACGATGAATGGCTTACAAAACTCTTTGCAAACGGACAGGTTGCCACTCAGTATGTAACTCCGAACGGAAACTTAAGCGCAGACGAAGAATGGAATGTCAATGGTTCCTACATGAATATTGAAGGTATCACAAGTCCTGACGGACGTATCCTCGGTAAGATGGCACACAGCGAGCGCCGCGGTGACGGAGTAGCTGTCAATATCTATGGAGAGCAGGATATCAAGATTTTTGAATCCGGTGTAGAATACTTCAAATAATCGCAGGTGAGCTATAGTCAGATTATGTAATATTGGTCTGACCAAAAAGTGGAATCACCCATTGACAAATGGAAAGCATGTGGATATAATGGGTAACAGAATAAAGAAACACGTTGAAGAGAAGAGTAAACTGTGGAATGTTCCAGAGAGAGATACGCATGCTGAGAGTATCTTAGCAGGAAGCAGTCGAAGACCATCTCCGAGTGGCCCTAATACGGTCCGGTGATTCCGTTATCATCTTATAAGAGTGGCTGGATCTGCCTTATGACAGACACAGCAAGCAGGGTGGAACCGCGAGTAGATTATTCGTCCCTTACAGTACATAAAGTGTATTGTAAGGGACTTTTTTGTTGATAAAATAAAGAAATCCATTCGTCCCTGTGGAAAAACTTACAAATTTATTCAAACACAAAAGGAGTTCAAAACTATGATCATCACATTAAAAGACGGATCAAAAAAAGAGTATTCAGAAGCAAAATCCGTAATCGACATTGCTTATGACATCAGCGAAGGCCTTGCACGTGCTGCATGCGCCGGAGAAGTAAACGGAGAAGTTGTAGATCTTCGTACAGTACTTGACAGTGACTGTGAACTGAACATTCTCACAGCAAAAGATGAAAAAGGGCTTGCTGTTCTTCGTCACACAGCATCTCATGTTCTTGCACAGGCTGTACAGAACTTATATCCGGAAGCAAAGGTTGCAATCGGACCTTCTATTGATACAGGATTTTATTATGACTTTGCTCACGAACCATTCTCTCGTGAAGACCTTGATGCAATCGAAAAAGAAATGAAGAAGATCATCAAGAAAGGTGCAAAGATCGAGCGCTTTACAAAATCCAGAGAAGATGCGATTGCATACTTCAAAGAGAAAAACGAACCTTATAAAGTAGAACTGATTGAAGATCTTCCGGAAGGAGAAGAAATTTCCTTCTACTCACAGGGAGACTGGACAGATCTCTGTGCCGGACCACACCTGATGAGCGTGAAACCTGTCAAAGCATTCAAACTCCTTTCATCTTCCAGCGCTTACTGGAGAGGAAGCGAAAAGAATGCAATGCTGACACGTATCTACGGAACAGCTTATGCTACAAAAGATGAACTGAAAGAGCATCTTGAGCAGATGGAAGAAGCCAAGAAACGTGACCATAACAAACTTGGCCGTGAGATGAAGATCTTTACAACTGTAGATGTTATCGGACAGGGCCTTCCTCTGATCATGCCAAACGGTGTTATCATGATGCAGGAACTGCAGAGATGGATCGAAGATGAGGAGACAAAACGTGGTTATGTCAGAACAAAGACTCCGCTGATGGCTAAGAGCGACCTCTACAAGATTTCCGGACACTGGGATCATTACAAAGATGGCATGTTTGTACTTGGTGATGAAGAAACAGACAAAGAAGTATTCGCACTTCGTCCGATGACATGTCCATTCCAGTATTATGTATACAAAGCAGAACAGCACAGCTACCGTGATTTGCCGCTCCGTTACGGCGAGACATCCACACTGTTCCGTAACGAGGACTCCGGTGAGATGCATGGTCTGACACGAGTTCGTCAGTTCACAATCTCTGAAGGACATCTGATCGTAAGACCTGACCAGATGGTTAAAGAATTCAAAGACTGTATCGCACTTGCCCAGTACTGCCTGCAGGTTCTTGGTGTAGAAGAAGATGTAACTTATCATCTTTCTAAATGGGATCCGAACAACAGAGAAAAATACATCGGTGAGCCGGAAGTATGGGAAGAGACAGAAGGACATATCCGTCAGATGCTCGAAGAGCTGAATATCCCGTTTACAGAAGATGTCGGAGAAGCAGCATTCTACGGACCGAAAGTTGATATCAACGCAAAGAACGTATACGGAAAAGAAGATACTATGATCACAATTCAGTGGGATGCCCTTCTTGCTGAACAGTTTGATATGTACTATATCGATGAAAACGGAGATAAGAAACGTCCGTACATCATTCACCGTACATCTATGGGATGCTATGAGAGAACACTGGCATGGCTGATTGAAAAATATGCAGGTATGTTCCCGACATGGCTTTGCCCGGAACAGGTACGTGTGATTCCGATCTCCGAAAAATTCAATGCTTATGCTGACAAAGTAGAAGCACAGATGAAAGAAGAAGGAATCCGCTGCTCTGTTGACAGACGTTCTGAAAAAATGGGTTACAAGATCCGTGAAGCACGTCTTGAAAGAGTACCGTACATGCTGGTTGTCGGTGCAAAAGAAGAGGAAGAGGGCAAAGTTTCCGTAAGAAGCCGTTACCTCGGCGATGAAGGAATGAAAGATCTCGGAGAATTCATGAGCGCGATTAAAGAAGAAATCAAAAATAAAACGATCCGTAAGATCGAGGTACAGGAAGAGAAAAAATAATCTGTCGAACAGACACGAGAAATTCTTGTCATACGACACGCAGTTTTGACAAAATCCGCACCCCCTGTCACCTATAATGAGTTCACTTACCAAAGTGAAGGATTTATAGGCTGCAGGGGGCTTTTTTTATGTATCAGAATGTATACATAGATGCTGTATTTGCGGCAAACTTTCTGATGGATTATATTCTTCTGCGACTGACCGGATTTTTTATACGAGAAGGCAGGAACAGATGCCGTTGTCTTATGGCAGCGGCAGGCGGGGCGCTTTTTTCAAGTATCAGTCTCTGTATACCGGCAGAACAGATTTCACGACTGTGGGACATTGTACAGATTTTCTGTGCGGCAGGGATGCTGATACTTGCATACCGGATCCGTTCATGGAAAAGACTTGCAATGGCGGTTCTGATATTTTATGTGCTTGCATTCTTAAGTGGTGGGATCTGGGCGGAAGTGATGGGAAATACCCGAACGACCGGAGTGATTTTTGTACTGTGTGCGTTTGGAACCTATCTGGGGCTCAGTCTTCTGATTCGAATCCTGGACAGCGCAGAACATATAAGAAGCGGCTCTTATCCGGTAGTTCTTAAATATCAGGGAAAGGAGATGAGTACAGAAGGATTTCTTGATACAGGAAATCATCTCCTGGATCCGATAAGTGGAGCACCGGTGTCTGTCGCATCGTGGAAATGTATGAAAATACTTTTTTCGGAAGATCTGACAGAAAGACTTGCAGGCCTGCAGGAAAAGCCTGAGAAAATAAAAAGTACGGAGATAGCCGGGCTTAAGCCACACTATCTGTCCTGCCGGACCGTAGGACGGGGAGAGCGGCTGCTTCTGGCTGTGACACTGGAGGAACTTTGTATTCAGATCCAAGGGAATACGGTTCATATAAAAGAGCCGGTTGTCGCACTGTCACCGGAACCTTTTGCTTTGGGAAAAGAATACGAAGTATTACTGAATTCCAGATTATTGCATTAGGAGGGGCAGGATATGAGCAGATCGGCAGCAGGGATGGATTATAGTCCGTTTCAGGTTTTTCAGAAACTAGTTCTTTCAAGATCGAGGGGACTGTATTATATCGGAGGAAGTGATGTCTTACCGGCACCACTGGAACCCAAGAGGGAAGCTTACGTGATCAGTAAGCTTAAAACAGAACAGGAACAGGAGGCAAGATCCCTGCTGATCGAGCATAATTTAAGGCTTGTGGTGTACATCGCGAAGAAATTTGACAATACGGGAGTCGGAGTTGAGGATCTGATCTCAATTGGTACGATCGGGCTTATCAAAGCAATCAATACATTTAATCCGGTCAAAAATATTAAACTTGCGACATATGCTTCACGTTGTATCGAAAACGAGATCCTTATGTACCTGCGGCGCAACAGTAAGACAAGAATGGAGGTTTCGATTGATGAACCGCTGAATGTAGACTGGGATGGCAATGAACTTCTTCTGTCGGACATTCTTGGAACAGATGAAGATGTGATTTCAAGACGACTGGAGGACGAAGTAGAGATTACGCTGCTTGCAAAAGCAATCAATAAATTAAGTCCGAGAGAACAGACCATCATCCGGCTGCGATTTGGACTGAATAATGCGGAAGGAAAAGAAAAAACACAGAAAGAGGTTGCAGATCTTCTGGGAATTTCACAGTCGTATATATCCAGACTGGAAAAACGAATTATGAAGCGCCTGAAAAAAGAAATCGTAAAATACGAGTAAGGTGTTAGGCGAAAAATTCCGTGCATATACATAAAAGGAAAAGATGCAGAGGTGTAACTGCATGAAAAAATACAGAATTGAACTGACAATGGCCTGTCTGCTGCTGGTATGTTTTTACCTGTTATCCAGACAGGCCGCTGTTATTTCTGTGAATCAGACAGAATCGACGAAGAAGGAAGCCGGACCGCTGATTCTTGTGGATGCGGGACATGGAGGGACCGATCCGGGAATGATCGGTGTGGGAGGGCTGGAAGAGAAAGGTATCAATCTTTCTGTTTCGCTGCTTCTTCGGGATACACTTGAAAAATCCGGATATTCAGTCATCATGACAAGGGAAGAGGATAAAGGACTGTATGACAGCAGCGCAGCAAACAAAAAAGCACAGGATATGCAACGCCGGATTGCGATGATCCGGGAACATGCGCCGGTACTTTCCGTCAGCATTCACCAGAACAGCTATCAGGATTCAGGGGTGCATGGACCGCAGGTGTTTTATTATGAAGGTTCTGTGGAAGGAAAAAAGCTTGCAGAGGCAGTCCAGAGCAGTTTGAATCATCAGCTCGAGGTGGACCGGCCACGGGATGTGAAGGGAAATGCAAGCTATTATCTGCTCAAAAGAAGCAGTGGAACACTTGTGATCGTGGAATGTGGTTTCCTGACAAATCCGGAGGAGGCTCAGAAACTTCAGAAAAAAGAGTATCAGCAAAAAGTTGCCGCCGCAGTCAGCGAAGGAATACGTACATATCTGAATGCGCAGTAAATAGCAAAACGTGTAGATATTGTGAACTTCTGCGAAATAAAGGAAGTTTGTTTGCCATAAGAAAAATCCTTTGCTATACTGTTGCTGTATGAATGGAAAGTATTTTATACAGAGATTTACAGAAGAGGTGTATGATGTTAGGTGTAATTTATTTAATCCTGTGTATGCTCATCGGAAAAGAGCTGGCAGGGCTGCTGCTTTCAAAAAAATCCGGATATAATCAGATCTGGCTTACTCTGGCAGCAGCTTTTGGCACAGGCGTTCTTATAATGGGATGGGCAACCTATATGACTGCATGGGCGGCAAGCGAGGCCGGTGCAGCCCATCCGCTGATCTATGCGAATGCAGTTGTCATGTCTGTGGCGGTATTGATCGTGGTGCTCCTTTACTGGAAAAGATACCATAAGGCAGGTTTCTTTAAGGGGATTTTGGAAACAGGGATGATTACGGAGCGCAGGCTGTTTCGAAAAGAAGCCGTGTTTTTTGGCGCTTTGCTGGTCTTTCTGACCTGGATCATGTTTTATGTCTTTTTTATCAGAGACGGAGTGTTGTACAGTGGTTATACAGTTTACGGGGATTATGCACCGCATACAGCAATGATGCGGTCTTTTTCTATGGGAAACAATTTTCCGACACAGTATCCGCATTTTGGCGGGCAGGATGTAAAGTACCATTTTATGTTCCAGTTTTTTGTGGGAAATCTTGAATTTCTGGGACTGCGTCTGGATCTGGCATATAATGCAGTGAGTGTCCTGGCGCTTCTGGGATTTTTGATCTTTCTGTATTATATGGCGAAGCGTCTTACCGGAAGCTTTGCAGCCGGAGTGCTGACTGTATTTTTCTTTTTTTTCAGAAGTTCCTTAAGCTTTTTCAGGTTTGTCATAGAACATCTGAGTGCCGGAGATCTCTGGGCAACGCTGAGAGACAATACAACATTTATCGGTTATACGACAAATGAAAACTGGGGCCTCTGGAACTTTAATGTATATCTGAATCAGCGTCATCTGGCATTCGGACTTCTGATCGTTGCGATCGTGCTATGGGTATTTATGGACTGGCTCGAGGCAGGATGCAGCGCGCCGGAGAGAGGTGTACGCTGGATAAAAAACCGCATTTTTACGAAGAAAGCATGGCTCTGCGTGCACTCAGAAACGGCACTGCTTGCAGGTATGCTCCTCGGTCTTACTTCTTTCTGGAACGGGGCGGCAGTGATCGGCGGCCTTCTGATCCTGATGGGATTTGCCGTGCTGATGTTCGGCATGTCTTCCATGAGCGGCGCCGTGGCCCCGCTGAAGGAGAGCG
>CAKROE010000102.1 GCA_934371915.1 uncultured Blautia sp.
ACGTAACAAAGTGGAGTTTGAGGTTCAATATTTTGATTATAAAACGGCACATCCTTTTGGATGTGTCGTTTTTTGTCGTATCATCCTGTCAGAACATGACGAACGAATTTTATTGACTTTTATGGGCTCAGGGCATAAGATTAAACCATCTTAAGACAATCTTGATTTTATCAATCAATGCAGATCTGCAAAAAATCCATTTATTTTTGTATTTTATTCCACGATAAGAAAGCAGGTGATTTATGCGTGTTGCGGAAAGAGCCGCAAGAATTTTACTGACTGTGATCGGTCTTTTTGGCCTTGCACTCTTTTTTTTACCGAAGATCGGAATTTCTGTGGATGTTGTCATGTCAGGGTCTATGGAACCGACACTTAAGACCGGCGGAATTGTTTTTACAGATACCAGAAGGACAGAACCATCGGTTGGAGAGATTGTTACATTTCGAAGTGCGCAGGGAAAAGTCAGTCACAGAATAGTTGCAAAACAGAAACAGAGTTACATAACAAAAGGTGATGCAAATAATACGGAAGATGTATCACTGCTGGAACCGGAACAGATCATAGGAACGGTGATTCTGACAGTTCCACTTTTAGGTTATGCAGCAGAGATTTTGAAGGAAAAAACAGTGGGAATGCTGTTGTTGCTTATGATCTTTCAGGAACTGGTCTTTCTGGTAATTGAATGGAAAGGAGAGCGCATCGAAAAAAGGCGCAGGAAACAAATATGAAAAAAAATACAGTAAAAATTATGACACTTGCAGGAATTTTATGTCTGGCATCAGTTGGAGGTGTATCTGCATATCTGACGGATTATGAGAAAGTATCCAATGAATTTACCGTCGGAAAGGTTGATATCGAACTGAAAGAACCGGAATGGAAACCAGAGGAAAATAAGAAAATCGAACCATCAAAAGTAATTCATAAAGACCCGCAGATCACGAATACAGGGACAAATGATGCCTTTGTGTATATGGAGGTTTCAATCCCAATGGCGAATGTAGAGGCGGCGGCAGAAAATGGTGAGCGTCTTGGTAAAAAAGTGCAGGAATTATTTTCCTTTGAAGCAAAAGACAACTGGATGCAGATGAGTGTACAGAACACAGAAAGTCGACGGACATATACATATGCATACAAGAAAATACTGAAACCACAGGAGACTTCGGAATCGTTGTTTGATACTGTGAAATTTCTGAATCTGATTGAAGGACAGCTGGATGGACAGACATTTGAAATACCGGTCAGAGCTTATGCAATACAGACCTCTTATACAGGCGGCAGTTCAGATAATCTGTCAGAGCAGATTAAAGCAGCTTATGAAAAATATGTAAATCAGAACAAGAATCAGGATGGAAAAGTAACAGAATAACGGAAAGCGGGAAACAGTATGACAGGAAGGAAAAAGAGAATCACAGTTCTGGCGGCTGCAATGGGGATTCTGGTGACTGTGCAGGGAATAGCTGCATATCAGAGTGCTTTTGATACAGCAGAAAATATCATACGTGTGGGAAGCAATACAACTGAAATCGGGGAAGAATTTCCTTCTCCGACGCCGGTTGCGCCGGAGAAAAATACAGATATCACGAAAAAAATATGGGTGACAAATCGTGAACAGGGTGCAGATGGGATAAGTGTAGACTGTTATGTACGTGTTTCTCTGGCGTATTCAAACAGTGATATCGGCAGGGCTGTCACGATGAAAGGGCAGAATACGACTGACTGGGTATACAGTGATGATGGATTTTATTATTACAAAAATGTATTGAAAGAAGGAGAATCGACCAGACCATTATGTACAGGATTTATGGTGGAAGCGGAAAAAATTGAAAAAACATACTGGGAGGAATTGAAAGATTTCCAAATTCAGGTATATGAGGAGTCAGTAGAGGCGGATCCGTATGAATCTTATCAGGCAGCATGGGCAGCTTATGAAAAACAGGGTTGAGAAGGCAGGTGGACATGTGAAGAAAAAAAGAAAAATGCTGGTTGGAATTCTTGCTGCGCTGCTTTGTATGGCAACAGGTGCTTATGGTTATTTTACGGACAGTCTGGAAATCAAAAATCATATCACCATGGGAGATATTCGGATTAATATGACAGAGTTTGCGCGAAAAGGAAACGGGGAAGTGAAATATCGTGATCCGGCATATATATTTCCTGGCGAACGGATTTCAAAGATTCCGCGTATTAAGAACAGGGCTCTTCCATGTTGGATACGGGCGCATATCAGTTACGGAAGCGATAAAGACGATATGGAAATGCTGAGTGATTGCAACATAGAAGGAATTTCATCAGAGTGGATAAAGCGCGGAGATTACTATTATTATACTAAGGTTTTAAAAAAACAGGAATCCGTAGATCTTTTTCAGAGCGTATCTGTTCCGGCAGTGTGGACAGAAGAGCATGGCGGACAGAAACTGAACATTACCGTGCAGGCGGACGCGATACAGGCTGCTAATTTCAAACCGGATTTTACTGCCATGTCACCGTGGGGCAATCAGAAAATTCTGGATTGTGTCCATGAAGCAAACGGAACAATGACCTGCAAAAAAGGTGAGCGGAAACTGGCTGTAGAATTTCAGGGAAAAGCACATAAACTGATCGCAGTTCCGGATGATTTCTTTGCAAATCTGGAAACGGCAATGCCCGGAGATATTCTGAAAGACACTGTAAAGGTATCAAATACGACTAAAAATGAAGCTGAGATTTTTTTCAGGATCAGTACTGAAGGCAGATCAGAAGAAAAATTACAAATGTTGAAAAATATTCGTTTTCAGATTGCAAAAGGAAAGAAGATACTTTACAGGGGAACGCTGGATGCTGCAAAACTAAAAAAGAACCAGTCACTGGGGATGTTTAAAAGCAGATCAGCAGAAGAATTGAGATTTTCTCTGGAAATTCCAAAGGAATGGGATAATGCGTGGGCTTTAAAGAAAACAGATGTTTCCTGGATATTTACTGTATATGATCAGAATTCTGCTGCGGATGATGACAGCGGATTAAAAGAAAATGCTTCCGGAAGTTCTTCCGGTGCAAACTCACAGGCTGCTGTTAAGAATACAGAAAGTAAACAGAAAACTTCTGTAAAAACAGGTGACAACATGCCTGTAGAAATCATGCTTTTGCTGCTTCTGGGTGCCGGAATCAGTATACCGGTGATAAGAAAATGGAAAGGGGCGAATAAATCGTGAAAAGAAAAATCACAGGGGTCTGCCTTGCAATTGCCGTGACTTTGGGTATGTGGTGCGGAGCACAGACATCTATTGAATTTGCATCGGCCTATGCAGAATCGGGAGAATTGACAGATTTGGAAGACATTTTGGGAGATGCGGAAAGCGAAAACACCGGAGAAACGCTCGGGGATAATGAAAATGGCATGGGAGACAACGACACCGGGGAAATTATTGTAGATGAAAGTGAAGAGGTTGAAGCGGACGGAACGGATATTGATCTGACAGAAAGTGAGGATGTGGAGATTTCTGACGCAGAGTCTGACTCAGAAGAAGTTTCGGCTATTGAATTTAATACAGATGAAACATTTTCGGATGGAGACGAGGAGTTAGAAGACGATCAGCAGGAAGCGGAAACAGCTGATCCGGAAGCCATGGTAGCGAGAGCGGCAAGCCGTGTTCCGGTGCAGTGGGTAGAGGCAGGATATAAAATGCGGGATGAATATGCATTTACGTATGCATTTCGCAAGAATACGACAAAGCTTACATCTATCAGCAGGCATAATGGAACACTGAATGCAAAGATGCATGACTGGTATGGTGATGAACGTGGATTTACGGAGAATTATTGTAAAACATTTTACGGATGTGCAATTGATGATAAGGATTATACAGACCCGATCACAGCCATATACAGCAATGTAGGGGAATATAATGGAAAAATCGTGGATCTGAAAGTGACAGCTGTAAAATGGGGTGCTGTAAATAAAAATCATGTGGGAAAAAATGGTAAAAAAATTATTCCCTGTGTATTATTTTACAAAGATAAACTTGCATTAAATACAATTGCTGTAGGAACTGTAAGATTCCGCTTTGAATTTCTGGATCATGCAACACAAAACAAAATATCTCCTAAAGGACATGTAACAATGAAAGATCTGGATGCCGGACAGGGAATTCGTGTATATGACGGATGGGGTGTAAATCATATATATCTGCGAAAGGGTTATAATTATCTGAAGAAAACAACCGGAAGTATAGCAAATGGTTCGATTTATAATGAGATAGCAAGCCCGGAAGGGATAGATGCAGAAAGTGACGATGTAAAGGCGTGGTGTCAGCTTGATTTTGACGGTTATTTTATGGTGAACTGGAATTCACAGGAAAACTGGAAAACTGCTACATACCCACAAAATGCTTATTTTTCAACAACAGGTAAAACAGTGGGAACATATGAACCAAATCCGGGCCCCGAAAAGAAAGTCGGAGATGACGGGATGGATTATGAACAGATGAGCAGGCATGAATATACACAGACTGATCCGCCTTATGAAATAACAGAAGGAAAAAATTTTGATTATATGATCAGCCAGAGACTTCTGCCTGGTTCTTATTCATCTTTCACGCTGCAGGATACGCTGGATCCATGCCTTCAGTTTCAAAGTGCCAGTGTGACAACTGCATCCGGAAAAGATGTAACAGATCGGTTTAGTATTCAAAATATACAGAATACAGTAACGTTTACAGCTAATACGGCATTTCTGAAGACGGATGAGGCATATAACGATGTGACTTATTATTTCCGGATAAAAGTCACGGCCGGAAATAATGACACGATAGAAGCCCATGGACATTACCGAAAAAATGAAAACATTTATACTATTGAAAACAAGGCTTCCAGAACAATTATTTCGGATAAAATGCAGGATACACAGCAGACAAATTCCTCATGGGTGAAAGGAGAAATTCCAAAAGAACCGGTAGACGGGCAGATTACTGTCACAAAAAGGATTCGGGAACAGGATATTACATGGGCGCACGGAAATCCTGTGTTTCGCTTCAGTGTCCGAGGAACAGATACCAGCGATATTACACATATATATGAAGATTATGTGGAATTCAGAAAAGGAGAGTATCTGACAGACGGAGAGTATGCGGTGCTAAGCTGCACATTTACAAATCTTCCGATGGGAAAGTATACGGTCAGCGAAAAGAAAACTCTGCGATATGTGTTTGAGAGTATCACGGCACAGACTTCGAATGTAAGTCTGAATGACAGAAACGGGATTGCTGTGCTGGATCGAAATAATAAAGTGGCAGCCGTAACCTTTACGAATAAAAAGACAAGATATGACAGATATAGCCACACCGATGTTGTGCGGAATCAGATTCATATTCAGAATTGAAATATATAGATGGAATCAGAGAGAAAACGGTTGCAAAACAGAAAACAGATTGCTATAATAATCCTCACCGGGGTATGGCGTAGCTTGGTAGCGCGCACGGCTGGGGGCCGTGAGGTCGCAGGTTCAAATCCTGTTGCCCCGATTGAGGATATGGATGACAGAAACACCGAAATACAGTGATGTATATCGGTGTTTTTTATGCGCAAAATCAGTTCTGACAGATTGAATTTACATAGAGTATATATTATAATATAACGCATGGAAGGAGAGAGAAAGAATATGGGGAAAAAGAATCTGAATATTACAGTGTGTGCAATAGTATTTGCTATTATATTATTGACTGTATCCGGACGAACGGCTGTGTATGCTGATAGTACAGAAGGACAGCCGGAAGTGACCGAAACTACGGCAGCAACTGTTACCAGGACAGTCAAAAAAGGGCTGGTCAGAGAAAAAGACGGTTACCGTTACTACACAAAAGGGAAACCGATAAAAAACAAATGGAAAAAGATCAGAGGCAAGTATTACTGGTTTAAGTCAGATGGTATGGCAGCACGAAACGGTGCCTGCAAAGTGAAAGGTACATATTATGTGTTTGATTCGCTGGCACGCAAACTTACTCCAGGGAAGACGAAAGCTGTCAGAATACAGAACAGAACATATCTCGTGGACAAAAAAGGCAAGGCAGTAAAAGGATGGCAGAAGCTTGGAAATAAGGTATATTATGCATCCAAAACAGGAAAATGTGCGGTGAATCAGACTGTAGATGGCATCCGGTTAAATAAAAACGGTTATGCCACATCCACGAAAGCCCTCTGCAAGGCAGCTGCCAGGAGATTTATTTCACTGCATACCACATCAAAAATGAGCAAACGTCAGAAATTACGTGCTTGTTTTAATCAGATTATATGGTATAATCGGTTTGTCGGAAATATGGATCCGACACCGGCTGAATTTAAGAAAAAAAACTGGGTGTATAAATATGCACTTCAGATGTTCCAGAATGGACTGACAGGCAACTGTTATGGTATTTCCAGCTCTGTAGCGGCAGTGGCAAAAGAGCTTGGATATCAGCCATATGTGATTACGATTCCGGACGGTCATAGTTTTGTTATGATTGACGGGCTGTATTATGACAACATGTACGGCACATTATTTGGAGCAAGTTCCCGTCCTGCATATACAGTGCAGTACAAAATAAAATTTTAACATTAAATAAGGAGAGGAAACATGAAAAAAATCAAAAAAGTATTTGCGGTTCTTCTGCTCATGCTTCTTGTTGCGGCACCGGTAGTTACAGCAGCAACGCAGCCGATTGCGGTAGAGGCAGCAGCCAAGACAAAGACAAAACTGAAAAAAGTAAAAGGCAAGTATTATGCTTACGAAAAAGGCAAGAAAGTCTGCAATAAATGGCGTACCATTAAAGTAGGAAAGAAAAAATACAGATTCTACTTTGACAAAAAAGGCAGAGCTTATCAGGCAAATAAAGCTGCTATGGGCAAGACCGGTGTCCTTGTCAAAAAAATCAAGGGCAAATATTATGGCTTCGACTATCAGGGACATATGGTAAAAGGTCTTCGTGGCGGAAGTACTTCCGCATATAGTATGCCTAACCTGTATTTCTTCAATTCAAAAGGTGTATATGACAAGAAGAAAACTGTAATGTACAGAAACGCGGCCAAAATCAACAGCAATGCAGCTCAGATCAAGAAACTTCTCGGCAAATACAAAAAAGTATCTGTTACCGGTGAAAGCTGCTTTGGTGATGGAAACGGAAGCGATGTCGTTTATGTATATGACAATATTGAACTGAGTGTATTCCGCCCGACAGGTAAGGATGCAAGTGCCGAAATCGTGGAAAGTGTATCACAGAGATACTAAAAATAAATAAGCGAAAAGGAGAATGAAAAATGAAAGTAAATAAGAAAATTACTGCAATGCTTCTCAGTGCAGTGATCGCGGCAGCACCTGCAGCAGCTCCGATCATGGATGTGCAGACAGTTGCAGCAGCAACTACAACCACAAAAACACTTAAGAATGTATGGAGCAAAAATCATAAATATTATTATGACAAAAACGGTAAGAAGGTTACCGGCGTAAAGAAAATCGGAAAATATACTTATGTATTTGCAAAGAACGGCAAGCTTGTAACAAACAAAAAATATTACAAATACAATGCCAAAACTTATTATAAGATTGCAAAGAACGGTCGTGCAAAGAAGCTGTCCGCAGTAGAGACACTGGCTGCTATCCGTCTGAAGAAATGTGGCGGCAACCTTAAGAAGGCATTTAACTGGTCTGCTTCCGTTCGTTATGCAGGAAGTTACAAAGTTGCGAAGAAAAACGCTGCTAATTATGCAAAATATGGCTTCCAGACAGGCCGTGGTGACTGCTATGTGCAGGCGGCTACTTTCTATCAGATGGCGAAAGTTGCCGGATATGATGCAAAATATGTAAAAGGATCTGTAAATAAAGGAAAAGGTCTGGCACCACATGCATGGGTAGAAATCAAATCCAACGGAAAGACTTATGTATATGATCCGAATTTCCAGAGTGAATTTGGCAAGAAGGGTTACACCGGATACAAGATCACTTATGGACAGAAGGGTACCCTTCAGTATGTTAAAACAAGCAAAGTCAGATAAGAGATCACAGGAGAGATTAGAATCATGAAAAGAAAACTTGTAACAGTATTAATGACAGCGATGATCGGAAGCAGCATGTTATTTGCACAGACAGCTATGGCAGCAGATACGACTGCACAGACAGAAGATACTGCAAAAGCAGACGAGACTTCCGAAGCTAAGACAGAAGAATTAAAGACCATCGGCGAGAAACCAGAGAAAGAAACAGAAGGTGTTCTGGATGTCAAACTTAAAAATCTGACCGGTAAAGTAATCACAGGATTTGCCGTTAAGAATGAAAAAGATGAGAAATATCCGGAAAACTTTCTGAAAGA
>CAKROE010000103.1 GCA_934371915.1 uncultured Blautia sp.
GATGTACAATACATTCAACATGGGACTTGGCATGGTTCTGGCAGTAGATCCTGCTGATGTTGACAAGACTATGGAAGCTATCCGTGAAGCTGGTGATACTCCATATGTAGTAGGCCGTATTGAGGACGGAGAAAAGGGAGTAACCTTATGTTAAGAGTCGGGGTTCTGGTATCAGGAGGAGGAACGAATCTGCAGGCAATCATAGATGCTGTTGACAACGGAATGATCACCAATGCAGAAATCAGTCTGGTAGTCAGCAACAATCCAGGAGCATATGCATTAAAGCGCGCAGAGAGCCGGGGAATCCCGGCTGAGTGCATTTCTCCGAAAACATTTGAAAGCAGAGAAGAATTTCATAAAGCACTTTTACAGGAATTACAGGAAAATAAAATAGACCTTGTGGTCCTGGCTGGTTTCCTTGTTGCCATTCCGCCGATGATCGTGGAGGCTTATCCGAATCGAATCATTAACATTCATCCATCCCTGATTCCGTCTTTTTGCGGCGTGGGATTTTATGGACTGCATGTGCATGAAGGTGTGCTTGCGAGAGGTGTAAAAGTTACAGGGGCAACCGTTCATTTTGTGGATACCGGTACAGATACCGGCCCGATCATTCTTCAGAAAGCTGTGGAGGTACGTCAGGGAGATACACCTGAGGTGCTTCAGCGTCGTGTCATGGAAGAGGCTGAATGGAAAATCCTTCCGAAAGCAATCGATCTGATTGCAAATAATAAGGTGTCCGTACAGAACGGAAAAGTTTGTATTGAAAATGAATAAGGTCTTTGTTAAAGGAGGCAGATAAAACTCATGAAAGTATTGATTGTTGGAAGTGGCGGAAGAGAACATGCAATTGCATGGAGCGTTGCAAAAAGTCCGAAGGTTGATAAAATTTATTGCGCACCGGGAAATGCCGGAATTTCTGAATATGCAGAGTGCGTGTCGATCGGTGCCATGGAATTTGAAAAACTTGCTGATTTTGCGGGAGAACATGATGTAGATCTGACGATCATCGGTATGGATGATCCACTGGTGGGCGGAGTTGTAGATGTGTTTGAAGCACGTGGACTGAAAGTATTCGGACCGCGTAAAAATGCCGCAATTCTGGAAGGTTCCAAAGCATTTTCCAAAGACCTGATGAAGAAATATGGAATTCCGACAGCCGGATATGAAAATTTTGATGATCCGCAGAAAGCACTGGAATATTTACACACACAGGCAAAATTTCCGATCGTCCTTAAAGCAGACGGTCTTGCACTCGGAAAAGGTGTTCTGATCTGCAATACACTGGAAGAGGCCGAAGCCGGTGTCAAAGAAATCATGGAAGATAAAAAATTCGGCAGTGCCGGAAATACGATGGTCATCGAAGAATTTATGACCGGACGTGAAGTATCGGTGCTTTCCTTTGTTGATGGAAAGACGATCCGTACCATGACATCCGCGCAGGATCATAAGCGTGCAATGGATGGTGATAAAGGATTAAATACCGGAGGCATGGGAACCTTTTCACCAAGCCCGTTTTATACAGAAGAAGTGGATGAATTCTGCAAAAAGCACATTTATCAGGCAACTGTTGATGCTATGGCAGCAGAAGGCCGTTCGTTTGTCGGTATTATTTTCTTCGGACTGATGCTTACCGCAGAGGGGCCGAAGGTGCTGGAATACAATGCCAGGTTCGGAGACCCGGAAGCGCAGGTTGTACTTCCTCGAATGAAGAACGATATTATAGAAGTTATGGAAGCCTGCGTTAATGGGACACTGGATCAGTTGGATTTAGAGTTTGAAGACAACGCGGCAGTCTGCGTCGTTCTGGCAAGTGAAGGCTATCCGGTAAAATATGAAAAAGGCATTCCGATGTATGGCTTCGAAAATTTCAAAGACAAAGAAGGCTATTACTGTTTTCATGCAGGCACGAAATTCCAGGATGGACAGATCGTGACAAACGGTGGCCGTGTGCTTGGAATCACAGCCAAAGGAAAGACTCTGAAAGAAGCCAGAAAGAATGCATATGATGCAACGGAATGGATCCAGTTTGCAAATAAATATATGCGCCATGACATTGGAAAAGCCATTGATGAAGCGTAAGAATTGCATAAGACGTGGTTGAATAGAAATCAGGATGGAAAAATCACCAAAAAGGTGTGCCATTTTTCGTGAAATATGGTATAATTGATATATATCATGCAGAAGCGATAAATGAAAGGAAAACAAAATGGGTATTAGTGTAGAAGATGCAGTGAAGGAACTTCAGGCAAGGGAGACAGTATTTGTGGCTTATTCACAGGCAACGAAGCTTCCATATGTGACCTGCGGAGAAGAATCATATAATGATCAGGTGTGGTTTTTTGCAGAAGAAGAGACATTAAAAGAATTCGGCAAGAAAAAATTAGAAGATAAAGTTCTTCTGATGGGAATGCGCTATGAGAAAAAAGATTTCCCGAGAATGTACGGACTTCTGTTTTCAATCGATGCAAACACAGTGATCTGGAATAACGGAACAGATGAGATCGAAATTGATCTGGAAAAAATCGTTCGCAGACCGGATCTCAGTAAGATGGAACCGGCAAAACGACCGGTACTGAATCCGGCATTACAGCTTTCCGGTATTTATTTCATGCAGGAACTTCGTCGTCCTGTTGAAAAAGAGGAACACAAGAACTTAAGAGCACTGGAAGAAGAGCTGATTGCAAACATTAAGAAATCTCAGTTCCTTGTTGCAATGGAACGTAACGAAGAAGAGCCGAAAAAGATCAATATTCCATATCTGAAGAACAAGGATGGACAGATTTTGCAACCGGTATTTTCTGATATCATGGAATTTGAAAAATTTGCAAGAGGCAAAAAACTTCGTCTTGCGAAGCTTCCGTTTGACAAACTTCCTACAATTCTGATCGAACAGGCAGAGGCACTGGTGATCAATCCGATGGGATTTAACCTGATCCTTAACAGAGACCAGCTCAAAAAAATCAACGGATAAAATATAATATATGTTTTCAGGACAGGCAGCCATGAGGCTGTCTGTTTTTGTACTTGCAAAATTTTGATTTTGTGCTACCATATGTATAACATGAAAATTGCGAGGACTGTTATGTAGTATGGCAGTTTTCACATACGAAAACAACAGGAGGTCGGAAATGTGGTCATAGAAATAGATTTTAACAGTGACGAGGCGATTTATGTACAGCTCATGAATCAGATTATCCTTGGGATCGCAACTTCCAGACTGCAGGAGGGGGATCCCCTTCCTTCCGTTCGACAGCTTGCAGATACGATCGGAATCAATATGCACACGGTAAATAAAGCATATTCTCTGCTGAGACAGGAGGGATTTGTAACGATCGACCGCAGACGTGGAGCAATCATAGCAGTCGATGAAAATAAAATCAAAGCCATGGAAGAAATGAAAGAAAATCTTATCGTTGCACTTGCAAAAGGATGCTGCAGAAATGTCAGCAGAGAAGAAGTACATGGTCTGATTGATGAAATTTATGATGAATATGGAATTGATTAGAATCGTCTGAAAATATGCGAAGACAGCAGTCCCGTTTCATGCGGGCAGACAGGAGGAACAAACTATGCAGGACAGATTTACCAGACAGGCGTTGCAGGCATTGAAACTGGCAAAAGCCACCGCACAGTCATGGAAACATTCATATATAGGCACAGAACATATACTTGCCGGATTGCTGAAGGAGAAAGAAGGCACTGCCGGAAGGATTCTGGAAGAATTTGGCGTTGAAGACGAGGCACTTGAGCAGCTGATCAATAAGCTGATCGCGCCATCATCGGAAATATTGGTGGCAGAGAGGACACCGGTATACAGCCCGCGGGCACGTAAGCTGGTTGAACTTGCAGTTCATGAGGCAGAAAATCAGCAGGAAAATGAAGCAGGTACAGAGCATCTTTTACTTGCAATGCTGAAAGAGACCGATTGCGTAGCGACCAGACTTTTATATACGATGGGTGTCAATATCCAGAAATTATATACGGCACTTTTAAATGCGATGGGAATTGAGAATCCTGCGATGGCAGAAGAACTTCAAAATACAAAAGCGAAGGAGCAGAAGGGATCGGCAACACCGACTCTGGATCAGTACAGCCGTGATCTGACTGTGATGGCAGCAGAGGGAAGACTGGATCCGGTGGTCGGCCGCGATAAAGAAATCATAAGACTTATCCAGATACTCAGCCGCAGAAGCAAGAACAATCCGTGTCTGGTTGGAGAACCGGGAGTAGGTAAGACTGCAATCGTAGAAGGTCTTGCGCAGAAAATCGTGAACGGAATGGTTCCGGATTCTGTAAAAGACAAGCGTGTAGTCGTGCTTGATATGTCAGGTATGGTGGCCGGAAGCAAGTACCGTGGCGAATTTGAAGAACGAATCCGTAATGTGATCGATGAAGTACGTGCTAATAAGGGAATTCTTTTATTTATCGATGAACTTCATACGATCATCGGGGCCGGTGGTGCGGAAGGGGCGCTGGATGCATCCAATATTCTGAAACCATCTCTGTCCAGAGGAGAAATCCAGCTTATCGGAGCGACGACGCAGGAAGAATACCGCAGGTATATCGAAAAGGATGCTGCGCTGGAACGGCGTTTTCAGCCGGTTACGGTGGAGGAACCGACGGAGCAGGAGACTCTGGAGATTCTGAAAGGGCTTCGCCCGTATTATGAAAAGCATCATGGTGTGACGATTGAGGATGCTGCGCTGGAAGCGGCAGTAAAAATGTCTGTCCGTTATATCAACGACCGTTTTTTGCCGGATAAAGCGATTGACATAATTGATGAAGCATCGTCCAAAGTTCAGCTTGGCAGCTATCGTTCCGTGCCGGAAATCGATCAGTTTGAGGCTGAAATACGAGAAATTTTGCAGCAGAAAGAACTGGCAATCAAAAAGGCGGATCTTTCCATGGCGAAAGAGCTTCATCAGCGCCAGAATGAAATAGAAGAACAGATTCAGTCCTGCAAAATGAAAGAAGAACGCAGAAATAAGCGCAAACATCTGACAGTGACCGAAAATTCTGTGGCAGATATTGTTTCGGACTGGACAAAGATTCCGGTTAAGAAACTGACCGGTGGAGAGACAAAACGTCTTGCTGCTCTGGAAAAGGAACTCCACAAACGTGTAATCGGTCAGGAAGAGGCTGTGAAAGCTGTTGCACAGGCAGTTAAGCGAGGAAGAGTTGGTTTGAAAGATCCACAGCGTCCGATCGGTTCTTTCCTGTTTCTTGGACCGACAGGTGTCGGTAAGACAGAACTTTCCAAGGCGCTGGCAGAAGCGGTGTTTGGCAGTGAACAGGCAATGATCCGTGTAGATATGTCGGAATATATGGAGAAACACAGTGTTTCAAAACTGATTGGATCTCCTCCGGGATATGTTGGCTACGATGAAGGCGGACAGCTCAGTGAAAAGGTACGCAGAAATCCGTACAGTGTTCTTCTTTTTGATGAGATTGAGAAAGCCCACCCGGATGTATTCAACATTCTGCTTCAGGTACTCGATGACGGGCATATTACTGATGCACACGGACGAAAAGTAGATTTCAAACAGACCATTATCATCATGACATCAAACGTGGGCGCACAGGCGATCATTGAGCCGAAAAAACTCGGATTTATGTCAGAAAGAGATGATAAGCAAGATTATGAGCGAATGAAATCCGGAGTCATGGAAGAAGTAAGGCGCCTTTTTAAACCGGAATTTCTGAACCGTATTGACGAGATCATGGTCTTCCATCCACTGAAGAAACCGGAGATCAAAAAGATTGTGAACATTCTTCTTAAAAACCTCGAAAAACGCTGCGAGGAACAGCTTGGAATTGAGCTTAAGATTTCGGAGTCCGTCAAAGACTATCTTGCAGAATCCGGATTTGACAGTAAATACGGTGCACGTCCGCTTAGAAGAGTAATACAAAACAGGCTGGAAGATCCGCTGGCAAATAAGATTCTGGATGGCGGGATAAAGACGGGAGATGTCGTAAAGGTTCAGCTTCAAAAAAAAGAAATTCATTTTGTCCCGGTCAGAGAAGAAAAAGTGACAAAAGCCAAATCTAAAAAAGATATTAAATCTTGACCGTAATACTGGTCAAAAAAAGTGTGAAATGTTATAATAACATAACCGAAATATCTGTGACAGTTGGAATATTGTCACAACGAAATACAGATATCTGAGGACCAAAACACAACAGAAAGTCTTAGGGAGGACATAAGATCATGGCAGTAGTAAAAGAACTGATCCGTACAGAAGAAAATGGAGGAATCAGCTTTGGCAATTATGATTTGCCGGCAAAATCAAAAGTATCTGATTTTCCATATCAGGGAGATGTTTATAAAGTTAAGACATTTAAAGAGATCACCAAACTGGAACGTAATGGAATGTTTGTATATGAGTCCGTACCGGGAACCGCTGTATATTCTCTGAAACAGGATGGTTCCAGTATGGAATTTGAAGTAGAAGGTGCCGAAGATGCGCAGATCACTGTTGAGATGGAAGCAGACACAGAGTACAGCGTTTCCATTAATGGAGAAGATACCGGTAAGATGCAGACAAATCTTGGCGGCAAGCTTTCTTTCAGCGTAGAACTGGGTGGAGATGCAGCGGTATCAGTTAAGGTTGAAAAATGCTAAAAAATAAAAAGATCGTTTATTTTTGTCAGGAATGTGGATATGAATCGTCCAAATGGATGGGACAGTGTCCGGGATGCCGGGCTTGGAACACATTTGTAGAGGAAACAGTATCTACAAAAAAGACTTCTTCTGTGGGCGGCAGTTTGCAGAGCACTTCCAGAAGAACTGAACCGGTAGTACTGAAAGATATTCGCCTTTCAGAAGATGAACGGCGGCTGACGAAGATAGGAGAGCTTGACAGAGTGCTCGGGGGCGGTATCGTTCCCGGCTCGCTTGTATTAGTGGGTGGAGATCCGGGAATCGGAAAATCCACCCTTCTTTTACAGGTATGCAGAAATCTTGCGTTGTCAGGCAATTCTGTTTTGTACATTTCCGGTGAGGAATCTTTGCGTCAGATCAAGCTGCGTGCAGAAAGAATTGGAGAGTTTAATGAAAATCTCCAATTACTGTGTGAGACAAATCTGGAAATCATAAGAGAAGTCATTGAACGCAAGAAGCCGGATATGGTTGTGATTGATTCTATACAGACAATGTTCCACGAGGATATCAGTTCTGCACCGGGCAGTGTTTCGCAGGTAAGAGAATCTACGAATGTACTGATGCAGATTGCAAAGGGACAGGGCGTTTCTATTTTTATTGTCGGACATGTGACAAAAGAAGGAAATGTTGCCGGCCCGAGGGTACTGGAACATATGGTGGATACGGTGCTTTATTTTGAGGGTGACCGTCATGCGTCATATCGTATTTTGCGTGCAGTGAAGAATCGTTTTGGCTCAACAAATGAGATTGGCGTTTTTGAAATGCGTAATACGGGGCTTGAAGAAGTCAAAAATCCATCAGAATTTATGCTAAATGGAAAGCCAAACGGAACATCCGGTTCGATTGTGGCATGTTCTATGGAAGGAACGCGACCGATTCTTGTTGAGATTCAGGCACTGGTATGTCAGAGCAATTTCGGAATACCAAGAAGAACTGCGGTGGGTACAGATTTTAATCGTGTGAATCTTCTGATGGCGGTACTTGAGAAAAAGGTTGGAATCCATCTGGCAGCGTGTGATGCTTATGTAAATATTGCCGGTGGTATGAAGATGACAGAACCTGCGATAGACCTTGGAATTTCACTGGCAGTTGTATCAAGTTGTAAGGATATCATCATTCCGGACTCTGTGATTGCGTTTGGGGAAGTCGGACTCAGTGGCGAGGTACGTGCTGTCAGTATGGCGGGGCAACGAGTTGCAGAAGCCAAAAAACTGGGCTTTGATACCGTGATCTTACCGGAAGTCTGCAAATCATCTGTGGGAAAAGTTACAGGCGTGAATCTGATCTACGTATCCTGGATTCAGGATGCGATTCGATTCATTATGAAGAACAATTAAAAAATATTGTAAAAATATTAAAAAAGGTGTTGACAGTCTGGTTAGAAAGTGATATTCTAACTGAGCTGTCACAAAGAATTGATTCTTTTGAATAAACAATTTGAAAAGTTTTGAAAAAACTAAAAAAGTTGTTGACAAGGAATGCGAGATGTGATAGGCTAGTCGAGTCGTCGATGAGACGGCGAGTTAAGAACCTTGATAACTAAACAGTGAAACACATACGATTCTCGAAAAATTCACAATGAACACTTA
>CAKROE010000104.1 GCA_934371915.1 uncultured Blautia sp.
GGGTGCAACCAAACCGGCAACTGTTGAGACAGGCGCACAGGTAATGGTTCCGCTGTTCGTAAACCAGGGCGACAAACTGAAAATCGATACAAGAACAGGTGAATATCTGTCTCGTGTATAATTGATTAGAAGTGATGATACCACCGGAGCGATTCGGTGGTATTTTTTTATACAGAGGAATATTTTTTAACAGGATAAGGAGGCAGATATCATGGAATACAGAACACTTGGAAAGACGGGATTAAAGATTTCACGTATGGGATTCGGAGGCATTCCGATCCAGAAGATTGATGAGGAAGGAACAAGAAAGCTTCTTCATACAATGATGGAGAGAGGAATCAATTATATCGATTCTGCGAGAGGATATACAGTCAGTGAGCAGTATATCGGATATGGACTGGAAGGAATTCGTGATAAATTCGTGCTTGCAACGAAGTCTATGGCAAGAACGAAAGAAGCAATGGCAGCTGATATTGAAACCAGTCTGAAAAATTTCCGTACAGATTATATTGATCTTTATCAGGTTCATAATCCGAGTATGGAACAGCTTGATCAGGTAATCAGTGAGGGAGGCGCTCTGGAGGCGCTTATGGAAGCAAAAGCAGCGGGCAAGATTGGTCATATCGGTCTTACTGCGCATTCTACTGCTGTATTTGAGCGTGCGCTTGATCTGGAGTGGGTAGAAACGATCATGTTCCCATATAACATTGTAGAACAGCAGGGAGCAGAGCTGATCCACAGATGTGCAGAGAAAAATATTGGGTTTATTGATATGAAACCACTGGCAGGCGGAGCAATCGAAGATGCTACGCTGGCACTGCGCTACGTCTGTTCCAACCCGGATGTAACAGTTGTCATCCCGGGAATGGCAGAAGTTCATGAGCTGGATGAAAATATGAAAGCATGTTCTGATACAGAACCACTTACAGAAGAAGAACTGTCTAAGATGGACAAGGTTCGCGAACAGCTTGGTAACGATTTCTGCCGTCGCTGCAATTATTGTGCACCTTGTACAGTCGGTATCAATATTCCGAGCGTCTTCCTTTTTGCAGGATATTTACAGAGATATGATCTGGCAGACTGGGCAAAAGACCGATACAGCACACTGCCGGTAAAGGCATCTGCCTGCATCGGATGTGGCAAATGTGAGCCGAGATGTCCATACCACCTGCCAATCAGAGAAAAGCTAAAACAGTGCGCGAAGGATATGGGAGAATGACATGTTTAAAGATATAGTAAAAGCAAGCAGAAGTTACAGAGGATATGACGAGTCATATCATTTTATCAGAGAAGAGCTGGAGGATTTTGTTGATTGTGCGCGTTATGCACCGTCCAGCGTGAATGCACAGCCATTCCGCTATTATCTGGCATGGGAAAAAGAAGAAGTTTCACGCATCCAGAAACTGACAAACTGGGCGAGAGCACTGCCGCAGCTTACACTTCCGCACCCAGGGATGTGCCCTACAGGATTTATCATCATCTGTCAGGACTTAAATCTGGGAGCATCCATTCCGAGATATCAGAAAGATGTCGGAATCGTAGCACAGACCATGCTTCTTGCGGCAGCTGAGAAAGGACTTGGCGGCTGCATGATTGGAAATTACAATGCAGATTCTGTCAAAAAAGAACTGAATCTGGCTGAGAACCTTGCACCGGTACTGATCGTGGCATTCGGCAAACCGGCCGAGAAAATCATCATCAAAGAAATTGAAGAAGGCGAAAACGTCGCCTACTATCGCGATGAAAACGATGTACACTACGTACCGAAGCGCAAACTTTCCGACATATTAATAAAGAAATAAACCAACTCCGAATCAGTGCTCAGCATGACAGCGCCACGATTCAACCACACCTCGAACCACGACAAATTAAAAACAGAAGAGCTCTGAAATATAAACACCTCCGATACAGGAACATCTGCAAGAGTTCGTAGAAATACTTGGATATAACCTGACTGTGTTATGGATTAAAAAGTGCATTGTCTGAGCTGAAAAGCGAGTTATGCACTTTTTATCCATGCATTTAACAGACAGGGTGTATCCTTAGTATTTCCGGACTCTGAAGCCGTGCCTGTATCGGAGGTGTTTCATATTCAGAGTACATACTGTTTTAATTTTCCACAAATTTTACATAAACCACCCCTGTATTTGATTTTGAAGCAATACAGTATTATGGACAATGTAAGAAAAGTGGAGGATACAATAAGATGAAAAAACAGGAAGTCTATATGAACCGGGAATTATCCTGGCTGAAATTTAATGAAAGAGTATTGGAAGAGGCAGAAAACGAGCAGGTTCCACTTGCCGAGCGCCTTTCTTTTGAGGCAATTTATCAGAGCAATCTGGACGAGTTTTTTATGGTAAGAGTAGGTTCCCTGCTTGACCAGATGATTCTCTCCGGAGATGTTCGTGAAAATAAAACAAATATGACACCGAAGGAACAGATCCATAAGATCCTCAAAGCTGTCCGCAAGCTGAACATCCGCAAGGATTCAGTTTTTGAAACATTGATGGACAGGCTGGAAGAGAACGGTATCAGTATGGTTGATTTTCAACGCCTCAGCATAGAAGAAAGTGCGTATCTGGAAGTGTTTTTTGACTCGGAGATTCTGCCTCTTCTGTCGCCTACAATCGTGGGAAAACGCCAGCCGTTTCCATTTCTCAAAAACCGCGAGATCTATGCAGTCTGTGTGCTGCAGACAAAGAGCGGAAAAGAAAAACTCGGAATCGTGCCGTGCAGCAGAGAGGTCTTTCCGGAACTTGTAGAACTGCCGACGAAAAATCGCTTTATGCTGGCGGAGGAACTGATTCTGCATTTCCTTTCGAAGGTATTTTCCGGCTATAAAATCCTGTCAAAATCTCTGATGCGAGTTACAAGAAATGCAGATATTGATGCAGATGCACTTTATGACGAAGATCTGGATTACCGCGACTTTATGGTGGAACTGATCAAAAAAAGAAAGAAACTTGCGCCACTTCGTCTCGAGCTATCCAGAGACATGGATGATACGATCGTAAAAACACTCTGCAATTATCTGGATCTTGATACCAGACAGGTGTTCCGCAGCTTTGCACCGCTGGATCTGTCTTTTGTGTTCCGGCTTCAGGATCGCCTGCGTACCAGACCGGAACTGTTCTTTGAAAAAAGAATTCCCCAGCCGTCACCGGAATTTGATCTGGAAAAACCGATCCTGCCACAGATCAAAGAAAAAGACAAACTGCTTTCCTATCCTTTTGAAAGTATGAAACCTTTCCTTAGTATGCTTCATGAGGCGGCAAATGACAAATCTGTTATCGCAATCAAGATGACGCTGTACCGTCTGGCTCGTCAGAGTAAAGTTGTGGAGGCTCTGATTGAAGCAGCTGAAAACGGCAAAGAAGTGTTTGTTATGATCGAGCTGAAAGCACGTTTCGATGAAGAAAATAATATCGAATGGTCCAGAAGGCTGGAAGAAGCCGGATGCCGCGTGGTTTACGGTCTGGATGGCTACAAAGTGCATTCCAAACTCTGTCTGATCACACGAAAGACAGATGCAGGAGTAGAATATTATACACAGATCGGAACCGGAAATTATAATGAAAAGACCAGCCGCCTTTATACAGATCTTTCTTATATGACTTCGAGAGTAGAGATCGGGCTGGAGGCAGCAGATGTATTCCAGGCACTTGACAAGGGAGAAACTGTAAAAGAAACCAGCCATCTTCTTGTAGCACCGAACTGTCTGCAGAATAAAGTACTCACAATGATCGAAGAGGAAATCCACCGCGCAAAAGCAGGTGAGGAAGCCTATATCGGAATTAAAATGAACTCGCTCACGGACAAAAAGATCATCGATAAACTGATCAGCGCATCAGAGGCAGGTGTAAAAATTGACATGGTGATCCGTGGAATCAACTGTCTGAATCCGCAGGTTCCGGGAAAAACCGACAATATACGTGTCGTCAGTATTGTTGGACGTTTTCTGGAACATTCCAGAATCTATATTTTCGGCTGTGGAGAAAGGAAAAAGATCTATATTGCATCCGCTGATTTTATGACAAGAAATACCGTTCGTCGTGTCGAAGTAGCGACGCCAATCTATGATCAGGATATTGCACAGCGTCTGGAAGAAATGTTTATCACAATGCTCAGTGATAACCAGAAAGCAAGGGAAGAAGACGGAGAGGGTAATTATCATCTTGTATACAGACAGGAAGATACGCCGCTGAATTCACAGGAGTTCTTTTATGAAGCTGCATATAGCAGATGTGAGTAATGCATGAAAGACCAAAAATTGACATAAATAAAATATTTTAATAAAAAATCGCCTGAAATATGGCGATTTTTTGTACTTTATTTGACTTGTTACGACAAAAGACGGTGTGCTATAATAAATGACGATTTGTTGTTCGTAAAGATTATACGGATAATGACCAGATTTTAATTCGGGAGGCGAATATAGTGAAATACCTGAGACAGTTTGGAATCATTCTTGCTGTGACGTGTGCGGGTGAGGTTATGAAATATTTTATCCCGCTTCCGATACCGGGCAGCATTTACGGGCTGATTCTGATGTTTGTACTTCTTCTGACAAAGGTGATCAAAGTAGAACATGTAAAAGAAACCGGAGAGTTTCTGATCGAGATCATGCCGCTTATGTTTATTCCGGCAGGAGTCGGGCTGCTCACTTCATGGAGTCAGCTGCAGTCTTTTCTGGTGCCGCTGCTTGTGATTACAGTGGTATCTACCTTTGTAGTTATGATTGTAACCGGAAAAGTAACAGATTTTTTAATTTCAAAAAAAGAAGGGAAAAAGTAATATGGATAATCTGATCTTAAGTTCTGCAACCATAGGAATTGTGATCAGCCTGCTTGCTTATGAGATCGGCCTTGCAGCACAGCGTAAATGGAAACTGGCGATTTTAAATCCACTTCTGATCTCCATAGCACTTGTGATTGTATTCCTTGTTGTTTTTCATGTGGACTATGACAGTTATAATATGAGTGCAAAATACCTGAGTTATCTTTTGACTCCTGCAACAGTCTGTCTGGCAATTCCATTGTATCTGCAGCTGGATCTTCTGAAAAAGAATATCGTGGCAATTTTGACGGGTGTTCTTTCAGGAGTGCTTGCAAGTCTGGGTTCCGTACTGGCAATGTCAGTGGTGTTTGGGTTGAATCATAAAGAATATGTCACCATGCTTCCGAAATCAATCACAACCGCAATCGGAATGGGTGTTTCGGAGGAACTTGGCGGCTATGTGACGATTTCCGTTGCAGTTATTATTATTACCGGTGTACTCGGAAATATGTCGGCAGAATTTATCTGCAAAATGTTCCGTATCCGTAATTCCATCTCAAAAGGTCTTGCGATCGGTACCGCATCTCATGCAGTTGGTACGGCAAGAGCAATGGAAATGGGAGAAGTAGAGGGCGCTATGAGCAGTCTTGCAATCGTTGTTTGCGGACTCTGCACAGTTATAGGTGCTTCAATCTTTTCTTATATATGGTAGTCTGAAATTATATACAGGACAGAAAAAGAACCGTGGAACAGAAGCAATTCTGTTTTCACGGTTCTTTTGTGTACGGCTGAAATAAAAAAGTATGTTTTATTCTGCCATTTTTTTCTGTACCAGATCAAATTCATCGGTGATTTCTTTGGATGGTGCTTTTGTAGCAAGGCTCACCAGAATGATCAGGATACTGGAAATCAGAAATGCAGGGAGCAGTTCATAGAAATTCAGGAAAGATACATTTGGACGGACAAGATATTTCCATACGAATACCATAACACCGCCGGAAACCATTCCTGCGAGAGCACCCTGCCAGTTGGTACGACGCCAGAATAAGGCAAACAGTACAACCGGGCCGAATACAGCACCGAAACCTGCCCATGCAAAGGAAACGATGTTGAATACGGAACTGTCCGGGTTACGGGCAATGATAACAGCAACTACTGCAATCAGAAGCAGTGTAACACGGTCAGCAACCATGCTTTCTTTCTTGTCTGCTTTTTTCTTAAGGATGCTTCCGAGAAGATCGGAAGAAACCGCGGAAGAAGCAGCCAGCAGCTGCGAATCAGCTGTTGACATGGTAGAAGCAAGGATACCGGCAAGGATTGTGCCACCGAGCAGTGCCGGAATTATACCATATGTACTCAAAAGATCTGCAATCTTAACGATAATCGTTTCGGAAGCAGAACCCTGAAGCATTTCGAGTTTGCCGGCTTCTGTCAGACCAAGACCGATCACACCGATCAGTACGGCAACAGCAAGTGAAATGACAACCCATGTGGTTGCAACTTTTCTGGATAAAGAAAGTTTCTTTTCATCTTCGATTGCCATGAAACGAAGAAGAATATGCGGCATTCCGAAATATCCAAGTCCCCATGCAAGCATGGATATGATATTAATGAGCGGGTAGGCAGCTTCTGTGCCACTTACCGGATCGTAAGTTGTCATCATAGTGAGATATCCCGGAAGGGATTTTGCATGATCAATAACTGCGGAAGGACCGCCTGCTACAGAAACACCGAAGCCAAATACAATAATCAGTGCGATGGACATGATGATGCTTTGGATAAAGTCTGTAGTGGATGCTGCAAGGAAACCACCCAGAGTTGTATATCCGACAATAACAAGTGCACTGATGATCATTGCTGTCAGATAGCTTACTCCAAAAAGACTGGAGAAAAGCTTTCCGCATGCAGCAAATCCGGAAGCTGTATATGGAATAAAGAAAATAACAATAAAAATAGCTCCGATAGACTGCAGGATTTTTCGGTTATCGCGGAAACGGTTGCTGAAAAAGGATGGCAGTGTGATAGAATTGCCGGATACATGTGTGTAGAGGCGGATCCTTTTTGCTACGATCTTCCAGTTGAGATAGGTTCCGATCGCCAGGCCGATAGCTGTCCATCCGGCATCTGCGATTCCGGAAAGATAGGCTAGTCCGGGAAGTCCCATCAGAAGCCAGCTGCTCATATCGGATGCCTCAGCGCTCATTGCAGTAACAAGTGGTCCAAGTTTTCGACCGCCCAGATAGAAATCAGAGGTGTCATTGTTTTTCTTGGAACACAGGTATCCAACATAGAGCATTGCACCCAGATAGACGATGATCGCTATCATAATACAGATGTGTGATGTTGTCATAAGTTCCTCTCCCTTCTGTTGAATGCATATTTATTCATCTGCGGATATGCATATACATACAATATTATTCGAAAATATGAAAAAAGTAAAGAAAATTCTTGCAAAAATGATGGATGAGCTGCGGAAAAAACAAAACACACAAAAAAGGCTGAGAAAGCGCATAAAATCAGGGAAAAACGACTAACTCAAAGGACTGGATTTGTCGAAAAAGCTATGTAATTGTATGACGAATTGAGTTGACGTAAAGACGAGTCGGAATATAGAATGATGATGAAACCTATAGTTATTGCACAAACGGAGGAAGAAAATTGGAAAATAAAACTGAAATCGTAATCGCAAATTACATTGAAACAATGATGAAAGAAAGGAGACAGAGAATATTTGCTTCTGATGAGTATATTCAGCAGGACAACGGAGATCTGGTTTATCTGGAAGAACGGTACAACAGCCTGAATATTCCCCATACGATCAGAAGAGTAATTGATGATTATATAGCATGTCTGGAATCAAGAGATGAAAGATATGCAGACATGTCTTATGTAGCAGGAATGGGAGATGCAATTAAAATGCTCATGAATATGGGTGTATTAAATAATCAGGGCCAATGCCTTGCACATGCGGAATAGTAGCACAGAAACAAAAATCTGTAAAAATGGAACTTATTAACGTTTATGCAATAAAAGACTATATTTATTTTAATAAAAAGGCATAGCCGGGGAAATCTGGTGACGCAAAACTATAGGGTCTAAGCAAATGTATGACAGCCAGTTGCAGGAGAGATATATATAATTCTTTTAGAACAGTAACTTTTTAATTAAAATTAAATGATTTGATTTCGTTGAAAAAAAGCTGGCGTCCATCCCGTGGTTTCAGGATGAACGCCAGTTTTTTGATGTGTTTCAATCTCATCAGATCTATGAGATATTTCATAGTGGACCTGGCGGGAATTGAACCCGCGTCCGAAAGCCTATCCCTTGCGGTATCTCCCATCACAGTCGCTGATTTGACATTCCCTTGGCAGCACGCCCACCGACAGGCTTACTGCTTCAGTAGCTTCATGATACATCTACCGGGGCAAAGCTTACCCGGCAAGGTTTCT
>CAKROE010000105.1 GCA_934371915.1 uncultured Blautia sp.
GGATTAATGAAAATTTATGTACAATGAAATAAATAAAAAAATTATAGATGGACAGGTCTGTTTTGGACCTGTCCTTTTGTAGAATACAAATTATTATATGTTTTTGCTTGTAAGAAAGGTAACAATTTGTGCATGGTAAATAATATTGAAGAAAATTATCCTAATGTAAGTTATCGTCAAATAAAAGAATCGATGAATAAAGCCATCAAGCATTATGGGGATGAGCTTGAAGTGATTTATCTATTTTGTAATAAAACACTTACAACTACGACTATAGATAATGAATGCATCTTTTGGTCAAAAATGTGTATGATTTCTCTTATATACTTGCACTTCTTAAATAATCTGTTTATAATAAGAAACATTGTTAACAGTCATTATTATAATATATTAAAATGGTCTCACGTACCCATAAAATAGTGGGGTTATTTTTTTGCTCCAAAATAAAAAGTGACCAAATTCATTTTTAGGCTAAAAATAGTTCTAAAAGTGCCCACCTATTTTTAGATTTTCACTTCCAATTTAGTAAGAATTTGAGTCTTCTAAAATGCGTTATAGCAATCCGCATTTAACATAAATCGGAGTGATTATTGTTATATTTACAAAAAAGTCGAAAGGAAAACTATGAGAAAACTAGCATTACGCGATGAAATACTCCTGCAGATCGACAAGGCCGCCCGTTACATCGGCGGGGAAGTCAATGCAGTTATGAAAAACAAAGAGGACGTGGATATCCGGTTTGCGATGGCATTCCCGGATGTCTATGAAATCGGTATGTCAAACCTCGGCATGATGATTTTATATGATATGTTTAACAAGAGAGACGACGTATGGTGCGAGCGTCTTTTTTCTCCGTGGACAGATCTTGACAAAATTATGAGAGAAGAGCATATTCCTCTGTTCACCCTGGAATCTCAGGATCCGGTAAAAGATTTCGATTTCCTCGGTATCACTCTCGGTTATGAAATGTGCTATACAAATGTCCTTCAGCTTCTGGATCTCAGTGGAATTCCGTTTCATTCCGCCGACCGTACCGAAGATACTCCAATCGTGATCGGCGGTGGTGCCTGCGCATACAACCCGGAACCTCTGGCAGAATTTTTTGACCTCTTTTATATCGGAGAAGGCGAAACTGTTTATGATGCTCTGTTTGATGCATATAAAGCAAACAAAAAAGCCGGTGGCAGCAGATCGGATTTTCTTCTGAAAGCCGCACAGATTCCGGGGATCTATGTGCCATCACTTTATGAAGTCACCTATAAAGAAGACGGTACGATCGAATCTTTCCATCCGACATGCGAAGGTGTTCCGGAAAAAGTTGAAAAGCAGCTGATCATTGACATGGACAGAGATTATAACAACCTCGAAACTCCGGTCGTTCCTCACATCAAGGCAACCCAGGACCGCGTCACTCTGGAGATTCAGAGAGGATGTATCCGTGGATGTCGTTTCTGTCAGGCTGGTATGATCTACCGCCCGACAAGAGAACGCGATGTAGAAAAACTGAAAGAATCTGCAAGAACCATGCTCCAAAAAACCGGTCATGAAGAAATTTCCTTAAGTTCTTTAAGTTCCAGTGATTACAGCCATCTGAAAGAAATCGTAAATTTCCTGATTGACGAATTCCGCGATGAGGCAGTCAATATTTCCCTGCCATCACTCCGAATCGATGCATTTGCACTCGATGTCATGAGCAAAGTACAGGATGTCAAAAAGAGCAGCCTGACGTTTGCCCCGGAAGCCGGTTCTCAGAGACTTCGTAATGTAATCAACAAGGGACTTACGGAAGAAGATATCCTGCATGGTGCCGGTGAAGCATTCAAGGGCGGCTGGAATCAGGTAAAACTTTATTTCATGCTCGGTCTTCCTACAGAAACAGAAGATGATATGAAGGGTATCGCACATCTTGCCCAGAAAATTGCAGAAACCTACTACGAAACCGTTCCGAAGGAACAGCGCAAAGGAAAGGTTCAGATCAATGTCAGTACCTCATTCTTTGTACCGAAGCCTTTCACCCCATTCCAGTGGGCTCCGATGTTCCGTGAAGAAGATTTCATCGAAAAGGCCAAAATTGTCAAAAATGAAATCCGCTCTCAGTTAAATCAGAGAAGCATCCGCTACAACTGGCATGAGCCGGACGTTACCGTACTTGAAGGTTTTCTTGCAAGAGGTGACAGACGCTGCTCTAAAGTTATTTTCAAAGCATACGAAAAGGGTGCTCTTTACGATGCCTGGTCTGAAAGTTTTCACTATGATATCTGGAAAGAAGCTTTCAAAGAGACAGGTGTTGACATCGAATTTTACACCCTGCGTGAACGCAGTACTGACGAAATCCTTCCATGGGATTTCATCGATGCAGGTGTGACCAAAAAATTCCTGATCCGTGAATGGGAACAGGCAAAAGCAGAAACCGTAACACCAAACTGCCGTCAGAAATGTTCCGGCTGCGGAGTACTCAAATACAAAGGAGGTGTGTGCTGTGAAAGTAAGAATTAAATTTGCCAAAACCGGACATATGAAATTTGTCGGTCATCTGGACACCATGCGATATTTCCAGAAAGCAATCCGAAGAGCAGAACTTCCGGTTGCCTTTTCCGGTGGCTACAGCCCGCACATGATCATGTCTTTTGCAGCACCCCTCGGTGTCGGAACGACCAGTCTCGGCGAATACTTTGATATGGAACTTACAGAAACCGTTCCAACCGGAGAGATTGAGAAACGACTCAATGCAGTTATGGTAGATGGTGTTTCTGTATGCTCCGCCCGTCAGGTAGAAGACGGCAAGGCAAGCACCGCCATGGCTCTGGTAGCAGCAGCAGACTATTTCGTACAGTTCCGTGAGGGAAAAGAGCCTGCTGCATCCTGGAGAGATAACCTGGACGGATTTCTTGCCCAGAAAGAGATCATCGTGACCAAGAAAACAAAACGCAGTGAAAAAACCATAGATATCCGTCCGTATATTTATGAGATGCGTCTCGATGGCGAAGGCATTTTCATGCAGCTCGCTTCCGCAAGTTCCAACTACACCAAGCCGGAACTTGTCATGGATACGTTCCTTCGATGGATGGGAGAGGAACCGTTTCCGTTCGCATATATGATCGAACGCCGCGAGATCTATGCCAACAAAGGCGATGAAGAACATCTGAAACTTGTTTCTATGGAAGCATTAGGTGAGGAAGTTGAATAAGCTTGTAATTACAGAAATGTATCTCCGTGAAGTTCTGTGTACTGTCTGCGCAGTTGTAAAAGACCAGAAAGTCATTGAACTTCGTCTGGAACCTTCCGGGAAGAAAAATATCTTAAATAATATTTATGTAGGACAGGTAGAAAAAATTGCAACCAACATTCAGGCAGTATTTGTTCGCCTGAATGATTCTGTCAATGGTTATCTGCCACTGAACCAGTGTGAACATGCCATATTCGCAGACGGTCACAGGGAAGGACAGCCGCTTCGTCCCGGTGACCAGATTCTGGTACAGATAAACCGGGATGCCATGAAGGGCAAACTTCCGGCTCTTACCGCCAATCTGAATTTTTCCGGCAAATACCTGGTTCTTACCACAGGCAATCGCAAAATCGGAATTTCCAACAAACTTTCCAAAGAGGAGAGCAGTAAATTGAGTAAATGGCTGGATGATGAAAGAAATCTTCCTGACCGTGGATATGGACTTATTGCCCGCACAAATGCCGCCGATGCTTCCAAAGAAGAATTTTTTCACGAACTGGATATGCTTAAGAAACAGTACGAAAAGGTTGCCGTATATGGAAGAAACCGCACCTGTTTCAGTCTTCTGTATGAATCCGAGCCTTTTTATCTGGCAGCAGTTCGTGATATTTACGGCAGAGATCTGGATGAGATTGTTACAGATATTCCGGATATCCATACAAAAATTTCTGATTATCTGAATGAATTTCAACCGGAAAAACTGGCAATACTGAATCTGTATCAGGACAAACTCCTTCCATTATATAAACTGCACAGTCTGGAGAGTTCCATTGATGAAATCTGCCGCGAAAAAATATGGCTGAACAGTGGCGGCTTTCTCGTGATCCAGCAGACCGAGGCATTTGTATCCATTGATGTCAACAGCGGCAAATATACCGGTAAAAAGAAGGCAGAAGAGACCTACCGCAAGATCAACCTCGAGGCCGCAGCAGAAATTTCCCGCCAGCTCCGTCTGCGAAATCTTTCCGGCATCATCCTGATCGATTTTATCAACATGCAGAACCCCGACCACCAGGACGAACTTTTCCATGTTTTACAAAAACATCTGCGCAGGGATCCCGTCAAATGCACAGCAGTGGATATAACCCCACTCCATATCCTCGAAATGACCCGCCAAAAAGTCCGCCGCCCTGTAATCGAAGACATCCACGGACTTGCAACCAATTAGCTTCATTTTAGCGTCCACACTTTTGAACAACTAACACTTTCTCCATATTTAATCTTCTCCCCCATACCCGCCATTCGCTTTTCAGCGGTGGCCAAAAAGGGGGAGCGCGAGGGGGAGATTCGGCCGTTCGCAACTCCGAGATCCTCCCCCTCGCATACCTTTTCCATTTTTTCATTCTTTTTTACAAAAAAAGAAAAAATCCCTCTTGACGCAACCCCAAACCCATGCTATTATATAGCAGATGCCGCACAGAGAGGTTTAAGCGCATGAGATTTTATCATAAATGCTCATCCACCATATCTGGCGAGTAAAGATTATAGGAGGTGCCACAGATGTACGCAATTATTGCAACAGGTGGTAAACAGTACAAAGTTGCCGAGGGCGACGTAATCAGAGTTGAAAAGCTCGGTGTTGAAGCTGGTGAAACCGTTACTTTTGATAACGTTCTTGCAGTTAGCAACGAAGGTTTAAAAGTTGGAGCAGATGTAGCTAATGCCAGTGTTACCGCTTCTGTAGTTGAAAACGGAAAAGCTAAAAAAGTTATCGTTTACAAATACAAAAGAAAAACTGGATATCACAAGAAAAACGGTCACAGACAGCAGTTTACAAAAGTTAAAATCGAAAAGATCAACGCTTAATCTGGTGTTTGCATGATTACAGTGACAGTCAGCAGGAAAAATAATTCCTATATCAGTTTTGTTTCTGAGGGACATGCCGGTTATGCCGAGGAAGGGCAGGACATTATATGCGCCGCCGTTTCCGCTCTGGTTATCAACACGGTCAATTCTCTGGAACAGCTGACAAAGGATTCCATTGAAGCAAAGGAAAAGGACGGTTTTGTTTCTTTTACTTTTACAGCTCCGGTTTCGGAGGGTGGAACACTTTTGATGGATTCATTACTTCTTGGTCTGACAGAAATTGAACATAGTTATTCAAAACGTTATTTAAAAGTAAAAGTCAGGGAGGTGTAACGACATGATGAAAATGAACCTTCAGTTATTCGCACATAAAAAAGGTGTTGGTTCTACAAAGAACGGCCGTGACTCCGAATCCAAGAGATTAGGTGCCAAAAGAGCAGACGGACAGTTTGTTAAAGCTGGAAACATCCTTTACAGACAGCGTGGAACCAAGATTCATGCAGGTGAGAACGTAGGCTGTGGTAAAGATTATACATTATTTGCACTGACAGATGGTGTAGTAAGATTCACCAGAAAAGGACGCGATAAGAAACAGGTTTCTATCGTTCCGGTAGAGGCAGAATAATCAAGTTCAGCGTGAGGCTTCAAATCGTTCAGGTTTGGAGCCTTTCTTTGAATCCAAAAATAATAAGGAGCGACATATGTTTGCAGACAGAGCAAAAATTATTATCCGTTCAGGAAAAGGCGGAGACGGACATGTAAGCTTTCGCCGGGAGCTTTATGTACCCAATGGCGGTCCTGACGGCGGCGACGGCGGACGCGGCGGTGATGTGATCTTCGAAGTAGATGAAGGCCAGAACACACTTGGCGAATACCGTCATAAACACAAATTCAAAGCACAGGACGGCCAGGAAGGCGGTAAGAAACGCTGCCACGGTGCAGACGGAGACGATATCATTCTGAAAGTACCGGAAGGAACGGTCATTATGGAAGCACAGTCCCGCAAGGTTATTGCCGATATGTCCGGTGAAAACCGTCGCCAGATTGTCTTAAAGGGTGGACGAGGCGGCAAGGGCAACCAGCATTATGCAACTCCTACCATGCAGGTTCCGAAGTATGCGCAGCCGGGACAGCCTGCACAGGAGCTTGAAGTGCTTCTCGAATTAAAAGTAATCGCAGACGTTGGTCTTGTCGGTTTTCCAAACGTCGGAAAGTCTACATTCCTTTCCCGTGTTACCAATGCCCAGCCGAAGATTGCCAATTATCATTTTACAACATTAAGTCCGAATCTCGGTGTCGTTGACACCGCAAACGGTGGTTTTGTTATCGCAGATATCCCGGGACTGATTGAGGGAGCTTCCGAGGGAGTTGGCCTGGGTCATGAATTCCTCCGTCATATCGAACGTACCAGAGTGCTGGTACACATTGTAGATGCAGCATCTACCGAAGGCCGCGATCCGATTGATGATATTTACAAGATCAATCATGAGCTCGAAGCATATAATCCGGAAATCGCAGCCAGACCACAGCTGATTGCAGCCAATAAAGTTGACTGCATTTTTGAAGGCGATGACGAAAACCCGATAGATAAATTAAGAGCAGAATTTGAACCAAAAGGAATTAAAGTCTACCCGATCTCAGCAGTGACCGGACAGGGCATCAAAGAACTTCTTTATGCAATCAAAGAACTTCTTCAAAGCGTTCCTGCCGAGCGTATCGTATTTGAACAGGAATTCTTCCCTGAAGATGAACTGTTTACAGAGAATCTTCCATTTACAGTCGAAAGACTTCCGGAAGATCCTGAAATTTTTGTTGTGGAAGGTCCGAAGATTGAAAAAATGCTTGGCTATACCAATCTGGACTCCGAAAAGGGCTTTGCTTTCTTCCAGCGTTTTCTGAAAGAAGGCGGTATTCTTGAAGAACTGGAAAAAGCCGGAATCGAAGAAGGCAATACGGTCCGCATGTATGGTTTTGACTTTGATTATTACAAATAACAGAAAGGTCGTAAAAATATGACAAGCAAACAGAGAGCATATCTGAAAAGCCTTGCGATGAAAATGGATCCGATCATGCAGCTCGGAAAGGGCAGTGTGACACCTGAAAATACCGCTTCCGTTGATGAGGCTCTTGCAGCCCGTGAACTGATCAAAATCAGCGTTCTCCAGAACTGTCTGGATGATCCGCGCCAGATGGCAGAAGTCCTCGCAGAAAGAACTCATTCCGAAGTTGTTCAGGTAATCGGAAGAAAAATCGTTCTTTACCGCGAAGGCAAAAAAGACAAAAAGAAAATTATTCTTCCATAAACCGTTATATATTATCCCAAATATATTCAGGAAGGAAGGAAAACCAGCATGGATACCAGACGAAAAAAAATCGGGATCATGGGCGGAACTTTTGATCCGATCCATATAGGCCATCTGATTCTGGGAGAAAAAACGTATGAACAGCTTGGGCTGGACAAAATATGGTTTATGCCTGCTGGCAATCCGCCTCATAAGCGTAATCGCGCCGGCCGTGCAACCGATGAGCAGAGAGTTGCCATGGTAGAGCGGGCAATTGCCGGAAATCCCCATTTTGAGCTTTCTCTGATCGAGATGCATGACCATGGTTTATCTTACACGTATCACACACTGGAAAATCTCAGAAGGCAGAACCCGGATACCGATTACTACTTTATCATCGGTGCAGATTCCCTATACAGCTTCACTACCTGGATGAAGCCTGAGAGAATCTGTGCTGCATGTACGATCGTGGTTGCCACAAGAGACCATACACCCGTAAAAGAGCTGTCTGAAGAAATGGAACGCCTGACACAGCTTTATCATGGTCATTTTGTACGGCTGGACACCATGAATATTGATATTTCCAGTCAGCTGCTGCGCCAGTGGCATCAGGAGGGCAAAAGCCTTCGTTATTATATACCGGACGCAGTTGCCGACTATATCAATGAGCACCATATTTATCACATTACGGAAGGAGCACCCGAAACGAATGGCTGATTACGATTTTATAAAAATGCAGAAAAAACTTTCCAAATATCTCGATGAAGATCGTTTTGAGCATACGCTCGGTGTCATGTTCACCTGCGCCTCGCTGGCAATGGTCCACGGATATGACCTCAAAGATGCCCAG
>CAKROE010000106.1 GCA_934371915.1 uncultured Blautia sp.
TGCCGGCACTCTCGATCAGCTTGCTCCATTCGTCATCTTTCAGGTTTCCGGTACGCAGATGCTGGGAATCTACTTTTGATTCCATCGAAAGCAGACGGTTCATCAGCTGCTCCCGCGACATCTCGAGACTGAAGATCGCAACAGCCTTATCCTTTTTGAACGCCATATACTGTGCAATATTCAGAACAAATGCTGTTTTACCCATAGACGGACGGGCCGCGATCAGCACCAGATCCGACGGATGCATTCCCGATGTCTTATAATCCAGGTCAATAAATCCGGTTGGAATACCGGTTACACTGCCTTTTAATTTGGATGCTTTTTCAATGTTATTGATTGCATTCAGGACAACCTGCTGAATCGGCACGTAGTCTCCGCCGATACTTCTCTGAAGAATATTAAAAAGCTTCTTCTCAGACTCTTCAAGAATCATCTCCGTGCTTTCTTTCTCAAGATAGCATGTATTTGCCACATCCTCCGTTGCACGGATCAGACGACGGAGAAGCGCTTTCTCACTGACGATATTGGCATAGTATTTTACGTTTGCCGAAGTCGGAACTGCCTCGATCAGCTCACGTACATACTCCATGCTACTGATATCCGGCGGCAGGTCTTTTTCTTTCAGACGGTTCTGCAGAGTAACCAGATCGACCGGTTTTCCCTCATTACAGAGCTCCACCATCGCGTCAAAAATAATTCCATACTGATTCTGATAAAAATCATCACTTGTCAGAATCTCGGATGCAACCAGAATGGCATCCCTGTCAAGAAGCATGGCACCAATTACTGATTGTTCGGCCTCCAGACTGTGAGGTGGTATTCTTTTTATCAGTGCTTCTTCCATCGTGCCCACTCCTTGTTTCTTATGCTTCTTTGATCCAGACTTTCAGACTTCCGGTTACCTTAGGATGAAGTTTTACAGGAACCTGTGTCACGCTAAGATTTCTGATTGGATTCGGAAGCTGCAGTTTCTTCTTATCAATGTCAAGACCAAGCTGTGTTTTTGCTGCTTCGGAGATTTCCTTGGAGGAAACAGAACCGAAAGTTCTTCCACCTTCTCCTACTTTCAGTGTCAGAATGATTTCTTTTGTTTCGAGATCTTTTGCAAAAGCCTGTGCTGCTTCAAGATTTTCCTGGGCAACTTTTTCTGCATTTGCTTTCTGGAGTTTCAGATCGTTGAGGTTCTTCGGAGTAGCCTCCACACCAAGTTTTTTCGGTAAGATCATGTTTCTTGCGTATCCGTCACTGACATTCACGATCTGCCCTTTTTTTCCAAGAGATTTTACGTCTTCTAATAAAATTACTTTCATTTCTTTGTTTCTTCCTCCTGATACATCTCATCTATAATTTCTTTGATCATATCTTCAACTTCATCCATCGGGCGTCTGACCTGTGCACCGGCAATATTGATATGTCCGCCGCCGCCAAGCTTTTCCATCATAACCTGCACATTGACTTCATCGATCGCACGGGCGCTGACGTAGACTTCTTTATTGTAAGAAGTCAGAACGAAAGATGCCTTCACTCCTGCGATATTCAGAAGTTCATTTGCAGCCTGTGCACCGACAACCGTAGGACTTTCCAGCCCTTTACTCGGGCACTGTGCGATAGCAAAACATCCGCGGTAGATTTCTGCGGCACGCACTGCCTCCGCTCTTGCTTTATAAGAATCAATATTATCACGTAGCATTTTACGGACACGTGTCATATCCGCACCGGAGCGTCTCAGGAAAGCAGCCGCCTCAAAAGTACGCACACCTGCTCTTGTGATAAAGTTATTTGTGTCAATCATAATTCCCGCATACAGACAGTCCGCTTCAATATTTCTCAGACGGAGATCATCTGAAAAGTACTGCAAAATCTCGGCAACCATCTCACACGTAGAAGATGCATACGGCTCCACATAGGAAAGTACGGCATTCTGAATGACTTCATTTCCCCTGCGATGATGATCCAGCACCACGATTGTCTTTGTCAGATACAGTAAATCTTCGCACTCTGTATAACTCGGTTTGTTCGTATCAACCACGACAACGACAGTGTTGTCATCGACCAGATCGATTGCCTGATTACGGTCAATAAACATGGACGGTTCATAATCCGGATTATTCATATATCCTGCCATCAGCGGTCGGATTGAAGTAGACGGATCATTGACAACTATGTGTACCGGTTTGCCAAGTGTCTTACCTGCACGGTAAATACCAATAGCAGCTCCAAGTGCATCAACATCTGTAATCTTGTGTCCCATGACAACGACGCGCTCTTTAGTGCTCATAAATTCTTTGAGTGCCTGTGCCTTTACTCTGGCTTTGACCCTCGTGGTCTTTTCCATCTGCTGCGCCTTACCGCCATAATAAGTAATCTTCTCACCATTCTTGATTACGACCTGGTCACCGCCACGTCCAAGTGCCATCTCGATCGCAATACGTGAATATTCATAATCCTGAAGATAGGTCGGGGCATTCAGACCGATACCGATACTTAATGTCACCGTCATTTCATTACCGATATTTACCGTCTTTACTTCTTCGAGGATATGGAACTTCTGCTCTTTCAGAGCCTCAAGAGAACTCTGTCTCATAATCAGGAAATATTTGTCTTTTTCCAGTTTACGAACAAGTCCGTCATAATTGGAAAAGTATTTCGTGATCTTACGGTCAATCAGTGCGATCAGAAGAGAACGTCTTACGTCTTCAACACTTTCCAGTGCTTCTTCATAATTATCGAGATAAGCAAGCGCAACTACCAGCTTGTTGTCCTCATTTGCCTGAATGTACTCTTTCAGTTCAGTCTCATCATAGAGATACATCGCGATCAGGCTGGTCGTATCCGGAATATCCATCAGAAGTTTTGATGGAGCAACGGATTCACCGAGCATCACCTTCTGCATAGAGATCCGGTAAATGCGGTCTCCAAACTGCGTACTGAGCTCTGCAATGTCCTTTCCATCCTTTCCCGGAAGTTTGTCTGCTGTAATATCCGGAAAGATCGTATTGACATTTTTGCGATAAAAGGAATCTTTTCCCGTCAGCTGGGCAAACATTCTGTTGGACCAGATCATCCTTCCCTGCATATCCATCACTGCGTATGGAAGCGCAAGTTCCTCAAGAACACGTTTCTCAAGAAATTCATACTGACTGGCAAAAGCAATCAGATCATTGAACAACAATGGCCTGTGATAAAACAAAAGCGCAACTGCCGCCACAAGATAGAGGATATTTCCCATGGTGACAACGACACCTGCTTTTATGTTGATCACGTATACCAGAATATTCAATGCAATCAGCAGAACGGATAAATACAATGGCCAACGGGCTAAATGCTTCAGGTGACCTTTTAATTTTAATTTTCCACTCATAACACTCTTTACCATTCTTTTTCTTATTCTTTACAACGATGCTACCTTCTATTATAGCAGATTCATAGAGACTTTACCATAAAATTGTAAAGAAAACAGCTTCAGTGTCTTTTTTCAGAAAAAAAACGCTGCCACCCTCCAGACAGATTTCCGTCTTTCAGGTGACAGCAACTCATATACGCTATAACGATCAGATTAGTCCTGAACGTATGGCATCATGGACAGATGACGTGCTCTCTTAACAGCAACAGTCAGAGCTCTCTGATGTTTTGCACAGTTTCCTGTGATTCTTCTCGGAAGGATTTTACCTCTTTCAGAAACATATTTTCTGAGTTTTGCTACATCCTTGTAATCGATTTCATTGTTTTCTTTACCGCAGAATACACAAACTTTTTTTCTTCTGCGTCCGCCTCTTCTCTTCATTGGAGAGTCCGGTCTTTCGCCTCTATTGTAAGCCATGATGGTTTCCTCCTGTTCATATTTTCTTTCAGTTTAAATTCAGAGCTTAGTTAAACGGAAGCTCCTCGTCGATTCCATCCGGAATGTTCATAAAGCCATCTGCACTTGCTGCTCCCGGGCTCGGCATTGACGGAGCCGGTGCTGCACTCTGCTGAGGATGTGATGCTGCATAGCTGTCACTGGATGCTTTGCTTTCTGCAAATTCCTGTTCCTCAACGACAACTTCTGTCGTATAGACTTTCTGACCTTCTCTGTTTGTGTAGCTGCCTGTCTGAATACGACCGCTGACTACGATACGGATTCCCTGATGGAAATATTTCTCTGCAAATTCCGCGCCACGTCCGAAAACAACACAGCTGATAAAATCAGCGGTAGCTTCTCCGTCACGACGAAATCTTCTGTCGACTGCCAATGTGTATCTTGCAATTGCCAGTGCATTTTCTCCTGCGGAATATCTTACCTCAGGATCTCTTGTTAAGCGTCCCATTAAAATTACTTTGTTCATTGTTATACCTCTTTCTTCTTAGTGAGTGAACGGGTTTCTTAATGGTGCTTTCTAAAATCCATCTGTAAAAAGATTATGCGTCTTTACGAACGACTAAGTATCTTAATACGTTGTCCATGATACGTACATGTCTTTCTACTTCGGCCGGACACTGTGCGTCTGCTTCAAACTGAATGAAATAGTAGAAGCCTTCATGCATTTTCTGAATTTCGTAAGCTAATTTCTTCTTACCCCATTCTTCTACTTCTGTGACGTTTCCGTTGTAACGAGCGATGTAGCCTTTTGCTTTCTCTACTACTGCATCACGAACTTCGTCTTCAACTTTTGCGCTCACAACTAATGCTAATTCGTACTTGTTCATGCTTTCTTACCTCCTTGTGGTCTTTATGGCCCTCTGCCTGTACAGAGAGCAAGGATATGAAAATATATCACACAGTTGATTATTCTAACATATCAATTTGCAAATGTAAAGCGCTTTTTGTCGAACATTTCGCTTTTTATGAAAATAGTCCTTTTCCCTGAATACATACTTGTTAAATCATATTTATTATTTGTTATTTTGCATAATACATTGTAATATTTTGTAAAACAGGATATACTGATTGCACAAACGCTTAATCGCGTATTAAAGGGAAAGGAGACCTACTAATGGACTCTGCATTATATGCAAACTATCTGAACATCCTGAAACAGGAGCTGGTACCTGCACTGGGATGTACAGAACCGATTGCCATTGCTTATGCAGCGGCAAAAGCACGCCAGATTCTCGGGGAATTTCCGGATACGGTAGAAATGCTTCTGAGCGGAAACATCATTAAGAATGTTAAGGGTGTTACTGTTCCGAATTCCGGCGGACTTAAAGGAATTGACGTTGCAGCTGTTCTCGGCATCGTCGGAGGAAATGCTGACAAAGCTCTGGAAGTACTCAGTGAAGTAACTCCCAAAGATATTGCCCTCACAAAAGAACTGATTGCAAAGAAAGTCTGTTCCTGCTCTCTGGTTCAGAATGTAGACAACCTCTACATCACGGCCAAAGTGATCAAAGGCGGGCATTACGCTTCTGTCACCATCGAGCATCAGCACACCAACGTCACCCATATCGAAAAGAACGGCGAAGTAATTCTGGATAATCCATACAGATCTGACAATATTACTACTGTGGATAAATCCAAACTGGCAGTCAAAGACATCCTTGATTTTGCCGATCAGGTAAAACTAGAAGATGTACAGCCGATTCTGGATCGTCAGATCAAACTGAACTCAGCCATCTCTCAGGAGGGACTGGACAATAACTACGGCGCGCAGATCGGCAAAACGCTCATGCATGTCTGGGGCAAAAGTGTAACGACCAGAGCATGTGCAAGGGCTGCTGCCGGAAGTGATGCCCGTATGGGCGGCTGTTCCATGCCGGTTGTAATCAACTCCGGAAGTGGAAATCAGGGAATGACCGTATCTCTCCCTGTTATTGTTTTTGCTGAAGAATGGGAAGTTTCCCATGAGAAACTCTGCCGTTCCCTCGTTGTCAGCAATCTGATCGCCATCCACCAGAAATATTATATAGGAAGTCTTTCTGCGTACTGTGGTGCCGTCAGTGCAGCCTGTGGTGCCGGTGCAGGAATCACCTATATGTATGGCGGTACTTACCAGCAGGTATCCCTGACGATCATCAACACCCTCGGAAACGTCGGTGGAATCGTATGTGACGGTGCCAAACCATCCTGCGCTGCAAAGATTGCCTCTTCTGTCGATGCCGCTCTGATGGCTTTCCAGCTCAGCATTCAGAACAAGAGTTTTCTTCCGGGCGAGGGAATCATCAAAGACGACATCGAAGAAACCATCAAAAGTATGGGATATATCGGACGCGTCGGCATGCGTCTCACTGATACAGAAATTCTCAATGTCATGATCGATCAGGCTGATATCAATCAGGACTGTTGATCTTATATTTATATCTTTTTACAGGGGGACTACTTATAATGAAAAAAAATAATTTCTTTACAAGCCTGCCTTTCAAACTGTTGGTCGGTGTTATCATCGGCATCATTGCAGGTATCATTTTAAACAAAACGGATGGTGCTTCACTGACTGTTGCGATTCTGAATATCGTTGTTACAGTGAAATATGTTCTCGGGCAGCTCATTAACTTCTGTGTACCACTGATCATCATCGGTTTTATCGCACCGTCGATCACAAAGCTCGGCAACAGTGCCTCCCGTATGCTGGGTGTTGCTCTTGTAATTGCTTATGTATCTTCTATCGGTGCAGCTCTTTTTTCCACAGGTGCAGGATATGTACTTATCCCACATCTCTCCATTGTTACCGATGTAGAAGGACTTAAGACACTTCCGGAAGTCGTATTCGAACTTTCCATTCCACAGATCATGTCCGTTATGAGTGCTCTGGTATTTTCTATCATGGTAGGTCTTGCTGCTACATGGAATCAGACAAAACTGATCACAGGTATACTTGATGAATTCCAGAAAATTGTGCTTTCCATCGTATCCAAGATCATTATTCCGATTCTTCCGTTCTTTATCGCACTTACTTTCTGCGGACTTGCTTACGAAGGATCTATTACCAAACAGCTTCCGGTATTCCTTCAGGTTATCGTAATCGTACTGATTGGTCACTTTATCTGGATGGCACTGCTCTATTTTCTTGCCGGCGCATACTCACATGAAAACCCGATGGAAGTTGTTCGCCACTATGGACCGGCTTATCTGACTGCAGTAGGAACCATGTCCTCTGCTGCTACTCTTGCAGTTGCTCTTCAGTGTGCAGGCAAAGCAAAACCTCTTCGTAAAGATATGGTACAGTTTGGTATTCCTCTTTTTGCCAACATCCATCTCTGCGGATCTGTTCTTACTGAAGTATTTTTTGTTATGACTATTTCAAAGATCCTGTATGGCTCTATCCCGGCACCTGGCACCATGATTCTTTTCTGCCTGCTGCTCGGAATCTTCGCACTCGGAGCACCTGGCGTTCCTGGAGGAACTGTTATGGCATCCCTCGGACTGATCACCGGAGTTCTCGGTTTCAATGAAACCGGTACTGCTCTCATGCTGACGATCTTTGCCCTTCAGGACAGCTTTGGTACAGCATGTAACGTTACAGGCGACGGTGCACTTACCCTTATCCTCACCGGATATGCCAAGAGACATCATATCGAAGAACAGAATATCAGCGTAGATTTATAAATTCATATTCTGTCCATTAAACTACTTATTATACTGCCAATATAAGACCGGAGGATTTTGTCAGCTTGACAAAGTTCTCCGGTTTCTTCTATACTGAATTTAATTTAGTGACAGTGAGCAAAAGAACTGGCAATATCCTCTTGCACTGTCAGAAGGGAGAAAACTATGCTTCTTAAAAATGGTCATCTTATTGATCCGGCTACCCGAACCACCGCACCTCTGGACATCCGTATTACAAACGGTATTATCACTGAACTTGCCCAGGACCTTGCTCCGCAGAATGAAGAAGAAATTCTTGATCTTTCAGGACTGACTGTAGCTCCGGGATTAGTCGATACACACGTGCATTTTCGTGATCCGGGACTCACTTACAAAGAAGATATCCATACCGGTTCACTTGCAGCTGCAAAGGGTGGATTTACCTCTGTCATCTGTATGGCAAACACAAAGCCTACTG
>CAKROE010000107.1 GCA_934371915.1 uncultured Blautia sp.
CAACTGGATTCCGGAGAGCATTGGTAAAGGACGTTTCGGCGATTGGCTGGAAAACGTTCAGGACTGGGGCATTTCCAGAAACCGTTACTGGGGAACACCGCTGAACATCTGGCAGTGTGAATGTGGACATATGCATTCTATCGGAAGCCGCCAGGAACTCTTCGAGATGAGCGGTGACGAAAAAGCCAAAACAGTAGAGCTTCACCGTCCATACATCGATGAGATCACACTGAAATGCCCGGAATGTGGTGGAACCATGCACCGTGTACCGGAGGTAATTGACTGCTGGTTTGACTCAGGAGCAATGCCTTTTGCACAGCATCATTATCCATTTGAAAACAAAGAACTCTTCGAAAAACAGTTCCCGGCAGATTTCATCTCCGAAGCTGTTGACCAGACAAGAGGATGGTTCTATTCTCTGCTTGCCGAGTCTACGATCCTGTTTAATCAGGCTCCATACAAGAACGTTATCGTTCTCGGACACGTACAGGATGAGAACGGTCAGAAGATGAGTAAATCCAAGGGAAATGCAGTTGATCCGTTTGATGCACTTGAGAAATACGGTGCAGATGCAATCCGCTGGTATTTCTATATTAACAGTGCTCCGTGGCTGCCGAACCGTTTCCATGGCAAGGCTGTTCAGGAAGGTCAGCGTAAATTCATGGGTACTCTGTGGAATACTTACGCATTCTTTGTACTGTATGCAAACATTGACAATTTTGACGCAACAAAATATACTTTAGATTATGACAATCTTCCGGTTATGGATAAATGGCTTTTAAGCAAGCTCAACTCCGTAGTGAAGACTGTCGACGACTGCCTTGCAAACTACAAAATTCCGGAAAGTGCAAGAGCTCTGCAGGAATTTGTAGATGAGATGAGTAACTGGTATGTAAGAAGAAGCCGTGAACGTTTCTGGGCAAAAGGCATGGAGCAGGATAAGATTAATGCTTACATGACGCTTTATACTGCACTGGTAACAATTTCCAAAGCAGCAGCTCCGATGATTCCGTTTATGACAGAAGAAATTTACCAGAACCTTGTAAGAAGCATCGATAAAGAGGCAATCGAAAGTATCCATCTCTGCGACTTCCCGGAAGTAAAAGAAGAGTGGATCGACAAAGAGCTGGAAGATGACATGGAAGAACTCCTCAAGATCGTTGTTCTTGGACGTGCAGCAAGAAATACTGCAAATATCAAGAATCGTCAGCCGATCGGTACAATGTACGTAAAAGCGGACAAAGAAATGGGTGAGTTCTATACAGACATCATTGCAGATGAACTGAATGTCAAAGAAGTAAAATTCGCCAGCGATGTAGAATCCTTTATTTCTTACAGCTTCAAGCCGCAGCTCCGTACAGTAGGACCAAAATACGGTAAACTTCTGAACGGTATCCGTAAGGCACTTTCAGAGATCAATGGAACAGAAGCTATGAATGAGCTGAGAACCACAGGTCTTCTGACACTGGATATTGATGGAAACAAGGCAGAACTTTCTGAGGAAGACTTATTGATCGAGACTGCACAGACAGAAGGTTATGTAACAGAAGCAGACGGTGATATTTCCGTAGTTCTTGATACAAATCTGACACCTGAGCTGATCGAAGAGGGCTTTATCCGTGAGATCGTCAGCAAGGTACAGACTATGAGAAAAGAAGCTGGATTTGAAGTTATGGATAAGATCCATATCTACGCAAAAGATAATGATAAGCTTCTTGAACTCATGAAGAACCACAAAGAGGAAATCATGTCTGAAGTACTGGCAGAGGATATGACTCTGGGCACAACCGATGGCTATGTAAAAGAATGGAACATCAACAAAGAGCCAGTTGTTCTTGGTGTTGCAAAAATGTAATTTGTAAACAATACATGCCCGGTAATCTACCGGGCATGATTTGTAAAATTGGAGGAACAAAAAAGCGCAGCTTGAGCTGCACAATAAGGAGGAAACGCGATGATCGACAAGCAGTTTAAAAAAGAAGCTTTCAAAGAGAGCGTAAAGGAAAATGTTAAATTCCTGTATCGTAAAAAACTCGAAGAAGCTACACAGGAACAGATTTTCCAGGCTGTATGTTACACCGTAAAAGATGTTATCATTGATAACTGGCTGGAAACACAGAATGCATATAAAGAGCAGGATCCGAAAACGGTTTATTACATGTCCATGGAATTCCTGATGGGACGTGCTCTTGGAAATAACCTGATCAACCTGACTGCATACAAAGAAGTAAAAGAAGCTCTGGATGAGCTTGGTCTTGATCTCAATGTGATCGAAGATCAGGAGCCGGACCCGGCACTTGGTAATGGTGGTCTGGGACGTCTTGCAGCATGCTTCCTTGATTCTCTTGCAACTCTGAACTACAGCGCATATGGCTGTGGTATCCGTTATCGTTACGGTATGTTCAAACAGCAGATCAAAGACGGATATCAGGTAGAAGTACCGGATAACTGGCTGAAAGATGGATATCCGTTCGAACTTCGTCGTCCGGAATATGCAAAAGAAGTTCATTTCGGTGGATATGTTGACGTTGAATATGATCCGGCAACAGGCTCCAATAAATTTATCCACAAGGGATATCAGGCAGTAAAAGCTGTTCCGTTTGATATGCCGATCGTTGGATATAACAACAAAATCGTAAACACATTAAGAATCTGGGATGCAGAGCCAATCGTTGATTTTGAGCTTGATTCCTTTGATAAAGGTGATTACAAAAAAGCAGTTGAGCAGGAAAACCTTGCCCGCAACATCGTTGAGGTCCTTTACCCGAACGATAACCACATGGCAGGTAAAGAACTGCGTCTGAAACAGCAGTATTTCTTTGTATCTGCAAGTCTTCAGGCTGCTATCGCAAAATACAAAAAGAACCACAAAGATATTATGAAGCTGCACGAAAAAGTTACTTTCCAGATGAACGATACTCATCCGACAGTAGCTGTTGCAGAACTTATGCGTATCCTTATGGATGAAGAAGGACTCGGCTGGGATGATGCATGGTCTGTTACAACTAAAGCAGTTGCTTACACAAACCATACGATCATGGCTGAAGCACTTGAAAAATGGCCGGTTGAGCTGTTCTCCAGACTGCTTCCTCGTGTATACCAGATCATCGAAGAGATCAATCGTCGTTTCGTTCTTGAGATTCAGGAAAAATATCCTGGAAACTATGACAAGATCAAGAAGATGGCGATCCTCTATGATGGACAGGTCAAAATGGCACATCTTGCAATCGTTGCAGGCTACTCTGTAAACGGTGTTGCAAAACTTCATACAGAAATCCTTAAGAAACAGGAACTGAAAGATTTCTACGAAATGATGCCGGAGAAATTCAACAACAAAACAAACGGTATCACACAGAGACGTTTCCTGCTTCACGGAAACCAGCTTCTTGCAGACTGGGTAACCGATCACATCGGACCGGAATGGATCACAGATCTTTCTCAGATCAGCAAACTGAAAGTTTATGTGGATGATGAAAAAGCACAGCAGGAATTCATGAACATCAAATACCAGAATAAAGTTCGCCTGGCAAAATACATTCTTGAGCACAATGGAGTAGAAGTAAATCCACGTTCTATCTTTGATGTTCAGGTTAAGAGACTTCATGAGTACAAACGTCAGCTTCTGAACATCCTTCATGTAATTTATCTGTATGACCAGATTAAGAAACACCCGGAAATGGATTTCTACCCAAGAACATTCATCTTCGGAGCAAAAGCATCTGCTGGTTATGCACGTGCTAAGAAAATCATCAAACTGATCAACTCTGTAGCAGATGTTGTAAACAATGATGCTTCTATCGAAGGCAAGCTGAAGGTTGTATTTATCGAGAACTACCGTGTATCCAACGCTGAGATGATTTTTGCAGCAGCAGATGTTTCCGAGCAGATTTCTACTGCAAGTAAAGAGGCTTCCGGTACAGGTAACATGAAGTTCATGCTGAACGGTGCACCGACTCTGGGAACCATGGATGGTGCAAACGTTGAGATCGTGGATGAAGTAGGTAAAGAAAATGCATTTATCTTTGGTCTGAGTGCAGATGAAGTTATCAACTATGAAAACAATGGAGGATATGATCCGAGAGTTATCTACAACACAGACGATGAGATCCGTCAGGTACTGACAGAGCTTGTTAACGGAACCTTCTCTTCTGATACAGAGCTGTTCCGTGATCTGTATAACTCACTTCTTAACCAGAACGGTGGAGAAAGAGCAGACCAGTACTTTATCCTTGCTGACTTCCGTTCCTATGCAGCAGCGCAGAAGAAAGTGGAAGAAGCATACAAAGACGAAAAAGGCTGGGCTCGTATGGCAATGCTGAATACAGCATGCGCAGGTAAGTTCACATCCGACAGAACGATTGAAGAGTATGTGGAAGATATCTGGCATCTTGACAAAGTGTATATCAAGTAATTCAAATCATAAAAAAGATCTGCAGAGGGGACTTCGCCAGTCCCCTCTGCACACCCCTGGGCCTTTTTAAGGATTTCTACATGTTATAAGTCGGGAGAGGATTGGTGAAGGAACTAAACTCCTGGCTATAGTGTGGGGAAGATTGTCCTGAGTGGGGGACGAATACAGGGGGAAATAAAGATGTTAAAAGACTGGATTCTTTGAAAAAAGGGTCTGGTCTTTTTGTTGTGGGGAAAATGTAAAAATGTGAGAAGGTCAAATTTTTGAATAGAAGTCTGGCTTTTTTTTGTTTTAAGAAAAAGTGCGAATATAGAGAAGGAGAAGATATATAAAATAAAGGGAGAGGGAATGGTTTGGTGGTACAGAAATGGCATATCTCTGGGGTGGGATGCTTCTGATCGGGATTGTGTATGGTGTGCTGTCAGGAAATGTGGATGAGGTTACAAAGGCGTTTGTGTCGTGCTCGGGCGAGGCGGTCAGCCTTTGTATTGCTATGGCGGGAATTACGGCGATGTGGACGGGAATGATGAAGATTGCGGAGACTTCCGGGCTGGTTGCGGGACTGGCGGAAAAGATGAGACCGCTGATAAGGTTTTTGTTTCCGAAATTGGATACAGAATCAAAAGCAGCACATTACATATGTCTTAATTTTCTTTCAAATGTGCTGGGATTGTCATGGGCGAGTACAAGTTCGGGCCTGTGCGCGATGAAGGAACTAAAGGAACTTCAGTCACAAAAAGAAAATGTACATGGTAGCGGAAATATCGGTCTGACGGCCAGCAATGAAATGTGTACGTTTTTGATCATTAATGTCTCTTCACTGCAGCTGATTCCTGTGAATATGATCGTTTACCGGGCGAAATACGGAAGCGCAGATCCGACGGCAATCGTAGGACCGGCAATCCTTGCCACTGCTGTCAGCACCACAGTGGCAGTGATTTTCTGTAAGGTTATACAAAACGTAAAAATGTTACGCAGCTGACAGGCTTCGACATAAATACAGTACATTATGTGCTGTGGTAAGGCTGTTACCGCCTCCCACCGGTACGGAAAGGAGGTGCGACTATGGATGATATAATAAGTTTTATACTCACTATCATGGCTGGTGTAGCGTGTCATTGCATCAACAAATGGCTGGATGGTGATAAATAGTCGGTGACCAGCCTGTGGAATAAGCCACCATAAAAAACGGAATAGAAAACCCCTCGGCTGCGACCGAGGGGTTTTCGTTTTTGGTACTTGGATAATATAATAAGTTTCTGATGACATTATAGCATATGCTATAATGACTTACAATATGCGAAAATGAAAATCGTTTGACAAGATTCGACAAAATCCGCCATGAAATTTACAATAAAAATTGAACGATGCACACAGCAGCCACCATTCCGGCAAGTGAGGCAAGCAATGCCCCCGGTAGTGTGTATCGGGTTTTCTGTACCCCGACAGAACCGAAATAGACACTCATACAGTAAAAAACGCTTTCTGTCGCACTCAACATCAACGCGGCCATCAGTCCGGTCGGGGAGTCTGTTCCGAATTGTTTGAAAATATCCAGAAGCAGACCTGTCGCTGCACTGGAAGAAAAAAGCCGCACCAGTCCCAGCGGAAAAAGTTCCGGTGCAATGCCAAGCGCCCCGGATGCTTTTGAAAGTATGTTTCCAAGAAATTCAAGAAAACCTGACGCACGCAGAACTCCGACCGCAGTCATCAGCCCGATCAGTGTCGGCACAAGTCTTCGTACAATTTTTAACCCCTCTTCTGCACCTTCCAGAAAATCATTATAAATATTTCTTTTTGCGATCAGTCCATATCCAAGTATGTACAAAATTAAAACAGGTATCATAAATACAGAAATATAAGAAATAAGTTTCACAGAAACATTCCTCTTATCTGTAGTTATGATACCTTATGAAGGGTTCGCTATAATTTATGTATGATTTGTTATTGATAGCTGAACATCAGGAATACAAAGATAAACAACTGATGTCGCTTTTCTTTATATGATATTAATTATCCGATATGAGCGGCGCCCACAGCACGGATATCCATCGGATATACGTTTTCTTTGCCGACAAATCTGGAAATATATTCTACATAATTATCCTGCTCTTTTTCCGGAACGATAGCTGCAATAACACCGGCAAAACCACCGCCATGAACACGGCATACACCGGCACCGATTTTTTTCAGGAAAAGCTGTGTCAGAGCAAGGGTTCTTGTGATCTTCTGCTCATGGAAATCCTTCATGGTGTAGCAGTTCTGCAGAAGCTCCCATGAAGAAGTACCGGATTCATTTACCAGTTCCAGGAATTTATTATAATCTTCGTGATGGATCGCATCTGCCGCATCCTCTACACGGGTAGTTTCTCCGAAGAAATGAAGGGCACGAAGAACGGCTCTGTCATCTTCAATTTCATTGCAGTGCTCAAGAAGCGCATCTACGTTTGTCTCGTGAAGAAGTTCCACGCCAAGTACTTTGGCAACGGCTTTCATCTCGCCCGGAATCTCAGAATACTCCTGGCTGAGATCTGCATGACCTTTTCCGGTGTTTACGATAACCAGTTTGTAACCAAATTTACCGAAGGAGAAATCAAGTTTGCTGTATTTCAGATTGTCTCTGTCTGCGAAATCAAACAAAACCGGGCCACCTACTGCGCAAGCCATCTGATCCATCATTCCGGAAGCCTTGTCCCAGTATACATTCTCTGCATACTGACCGATCTTTGCATAATCGTTGTAGGACATTTTGCTGTCATTGAAGAAATAGTCAATGATCGTACAGATCAGCATTTCAAAAGATGCGGATGAGCTGACACCAGCTGCGGCAATAACGTTTGTACTTACATAAGCATCAAAGCCAGCCACTTTGAAACCGTTTTTCTGTGCGCCTTCCATCATTCCGGCAACAAGTGCAACAGTTCCTTTTTTATAATTATTTTTGCTGAGTTTTGTAAGGTCTACAACGATCTCATCTCTGTATCCTTCGCTTGTAATGTGGATTACCTGTGTATTATTCGGGTATGCAGCTCCGATGGTATCAAGATTGATACTTCCTGCGATTACTTTGCCGCCATTGTGGTCTGTGTGGTTTCCGATAATTTCAGTTCTTCCGGCTGAAGTAAAGTATTCTGTTTTGTCCTGTTTGTAGATTTTCTCAAAATGCTCTGCAAGATTCTTAAAACGGGCACCGCTTACTTCGGTTTCTCCGTAAATTTCCTGAAGTTTTGCTGTTTCCGGTAAATTCATGACTTTGCTCTCCTTTTACATTATATTTTCTGTGCTATTTATACGTTCGTTTGATTTATAAATTTATTATACTGTTTTCCTCAAAAATTACCTTAATTAATCTGCGAAAAAACAGTAAAATATTGCGCTCTTCACAACTTTTTGTGTATAATAAAGGTAATTTTCTGCGTTGAATTTAATACATTATTTTTTAGGACAATAAGTGGGAATCCTCGGCAATTCAATTACCGAGATGAAAGCGCAGGAGTGTGCATGTCTGCACATTC
>CAKROE010000108.1 GCA_934371915.1 uncultured Blautia sp.
TGATAACTTCGATGATATCAATACCGAATTTCTTTGCAAAATCATAGTCACGCTGATCATGTGCCGGAACTGCCATGATTGCACCTGTACCATAGCCCATCATTACATAGTCTGCAATGTAGATCGGAATCTTCTTACCGTTGACAGGGTTGATACCTTCCAGTCCCTGAATACGCACACCGGTCTTGTCTTTGACAAGCTGTGTTCTCTCGAATTCGGTTTTCTTTGCACATTCATTACGATATGCAGTGATCTCGTCCATGTTAGCGACTTTGTCTTTATATTTGTCGATGATCGGATGTTCCGGAGCGATTACCATAAAAGTAACACCGAACAGGGTATCCGGTCTGGTTGTATAGATTTCAAGTTTTTCGTCAATGCCATCAATGTCAAAGTTTACGAATGCACCCTTTGATTTGCCGATCCAGTGAATCTGCTGTTGTTTTACATTGTCCGGATAATCAACATCTTTCAGACCTTCCAGAAGCTTATCTGCATACTGGGTGATCCTTAAATACCATACATCTTTGGATTTCTGAACAACATCGCTGTGGCAGATATCACATTTACCGCCCTGGCTGTCTTCATTGGAAAGGACTACTTTACAGTGCGGGCAGTAATTAACCAGTGTTCTGTCTCTGAATACAAGACCTTTTTCGAACATTTTCAGGAAAATCCACTGTGTCCATTTGTAGTAGTCTTCATCTGTTGTATCGATCACACGGTTCCAGTCAAAAGAAAATCCAACTTTCTTTAACTGGTTGGAGAATTTCTTGATGTTCTCGTCAGTGATGATACGTGGATGTGTACCGGTCTTTACGGCATAATTCTCAGTAGGAAGACCGAATGCATCAAATCCGATCGGGAAAAGTACATTGTATCCTTCCATACGACGTTTACGTGAAATAACCTCAAGGCTTGAATATGCTTTGATGTGACCGACATGCATACCGGCACCACTTGGATATGGGAATTCTACAAGACCATAGAATTTTGGCTTGTCGCTGTTGTCTTTGGCTTCGAAGACTTTGCTTTCTTCCCATTTTGCCTGCCACTTGGGCTCGATCTTTTTAAACATGTATTTCATTTCTATGTTTCCTCCAACATTGTTATCTAAAAATCAATTCTAATTCAATACGTTCCGTTTGTCAATGCTTCTGTTGCGGTACCGGAGAGGCGTCGTGTCATCTGTGATAGACTTTTCTGTTTCATCCAGCAGATGTCTCGCTCATAGCGCACTTTTTTATGCACCGAAAAGCCCTTCACCTCAATTTAAAGTGAAGGGCTTTCTATGTGATTTGAGTTTACAGATGCAGATTATTCAGCAGCATCAACTTTACTTGCTCTTGCTTCGATTTCTTTTGCCTGGATATCACTCGGAGCCTGTTCATAACGGGCAAATTCATAAGAGAAGTCTCCGCTTCCGCCGGTCATGGAACGAAGCGTTGTAGAATATCCGTAAATCTCAAGCTGCGGAACATCGGCTTCAATGATGGTATTACCTTCGTGATCCGGATTCATGCCGAGTACACGGCCACGACGTTTGTTCAGGTCACCCATAACATCACCTGTATATTTATCCGGAACGATTACCTTCATGGAAACAATTGGCTCAAGAAGTACAGGAGATGCATCCATGAAACCTTTCTTGAAGGCAAGGATCGTTGCCATCTTAAATGCCATTTCTGAAGAATCAACCGGATGGAAAGATCCATCATAAAGAGTAGCTTTTACGCCAACTACCGGATATGCAGCCAGAGGTCCTTTCTGAACGCATTCCTGCAGACCTTTTTCGACAGCCGGGAAGTAGTTCTTTGGTACAGCACCACCAACTACTACCTGTTCAAATACATATGGAGTCTCCAGATCACCGGATGGTTCAAAACACATCTTAACATGTCCGTACTGTCCATGTCCGCCGGACTGCTTCTTATGTTTGCCTTCTACGTCAGAGTTTTTACGGATGGTTTCGCGGAAAGCAACCTTCGGTTTGGAAAGTTCAATCTCTACTTTGTAGCGCTCTTTCAGTTTGCTGACTACGATGTCAAGATGCTGATCACCCATACCATAAAGGAGTGTCTGTCTGTTGGCTGAATCATTCACTACACGGAGGGTTTTATCCTCGCTTGCCATTTTTGCAAGAGACTGTGAAATCTTGTCTTCGTCACCTTTCTTGACAGCTTTGTATCTCTTATAGGTATATGGTGTAGAGATTACTGCTTTCGGATAAAGAACCGGTGCAGTTTTAGCTGCAAGGCTGTCACCTGTCTGCACGCTTGCAAGCTTGGCAATCGCGCCGATATCGCCTGCGTGAAGCTCCGGAACTTCGATCGGTTTGGAGCCTTCGAGTACATACAGTTTGTTCAGACGTTCTTCAACACCCTTTTCTACGTTGAGCAGAGTATCATCGGATTTGATAACACCGGATGCAACCTTAATAAGAGAATATTTGCCGAGGAACGGATCTGCGATCGTCTTCCATACATATGCAGATTTTGTTTTTGCAAAATCATAATTGGCTTCAAAAATTTCATTGGTCTTCTGGGAAATACCGTTGCAGGAACGTTTGTCCGGGCTCGGGAAATATCCGCAGATATCATCCAGAAGGTTGGATACACCACGAAGATTGATCGGGGAACCCATGCATACCGGAACGATGCTTGCGTCCTGTACATTTGTTGCAAGTGCTGCGGAAACTTCTGTTACGGAGAACTCATCTCCTTCGAAGTAACGATCCATAAATTCTTCGCTGGTCTCTGCTACAGATTCCATAAGGATATCATGGTATTTCTCCAGATATTCATCCAGGTATTCCGGAACATCACATGGTTCCTTGCCTGCTTTGTCAATATATTTACGACCTGCCTGTTTGACAACATTTACGTAACCGACAAATTTACCGTCTTCACGGATCGGGAAATGAAGCGGTGCGATTTTTTTGCCATAAAGTTCGGTCAGTTCTTCTACTACTTTTCGATAGCTGACGTCATCCACATCCATGTCTGTTACGAAGAACATACGCGGAAGTTTATATTTTTCACAGAGGTTCCATGCTTTCTGAGTACCTACCTGTACACCGGCTTTACCGGATACAACGATGATTGCGGCATCTGCTGCGCTGACAGCCTCTTCTACTTCACCCACAAAATCAAAATATCCCGGTGTGTCAAGTACATTGACTTTTACTTTATCCCATGGTACCGGAATCAAAGTAGTCGAAACAGAAAAATGTCTTTTGATCTCTTCTTTATCAAAATCACTAACGGTATTTCCATCCTCTACTCTGCCAAGGCGGTTAGTCATTCCTGCCAGATAAGCCATTGCCTCTGCTAATGTGGTCTTTCCGGATCCCCCATGACCTAAAAGAACCACATTGCGGATTCGGTCAGTTCTATAAACGTCCATATGTAATACCTCCCTGTTTGTCTAATATGTTCATATTTTACTAAAAATTCTTGCACTTTTCAAGTATTTTATATAATTTTAACAACATTTTTTATTCGAATTGTGTATAATTTTAACGAATTTACCGATTTTATGGCTTTATTTGACATTTATAGTATATTCTTTTAAAATAAGAACATAGTTTTTATTAATGTGACTTGGGAAAGGATACAAAACATCATGAAAACCATTGGTTTTATCGGGCTTGGCCTTATCGGAGGATCTATCGCAAAAACGATCCGCAAATTTCATCCAGATTATCATATTCTGGCATACGCAAAACACAAAGAAACTCTGGCTGCAGCACTCAACTGTAATGCCATAGACGCTGTACTGGAAGAAAAGGATGAGCGATACCGTACCTGCGATTATATTTTCCTCTGCGCACCGGTAGAATACAATATAGAATATCTGAAATACTTAAAGGATGTGATTTCTGATGACTGCATCATCACTGATGCCGGCAGCGTAAAAGGACCGATCCACAAAGCAGTTGAGGAGCTTGGTATGGAACACTGCTTCATAGGTGGTCATCCAATGGCAGGCTCTGAACAGTCCGGATTTGAACATTCTTCTGACCATCTGCTTGAGAATGCATATTATATACTGACTCCGGGCGGTGAAGTCCCGCTGGAAAAACTGACGGAATTTTCAGAACTGATTGATTCGCTTGGTTCCATTCCGATGGTTCTTACTGCAGAAGAACATGATTTTATTACTGCAGGTGTCAGCCATCTTCCGCATATTATTGCTTCTTCTCTCGTTAATCTGGTCAATACGTTGGATAATGAAGCAGAATATATGAAAACGATCGCTGCCGGAGGTTTTCGCGACATTACAAGAATTGCTTCTTCTTCCCCGGTTATGTGGGAACAGATCTGCGTGGAAAACCACAAAAATATTTCCACAGTACTTGATGAGTACATCCGTATGCTGATCCAGATCCGTTGTTCTATCGATAATCAGGAAGCAGAAAATCTTTACGATATGTTTGCCCGTTCCAAGGATTACCGTGATTCGATCGATGCAACATCCTCCGGTCTGATCAACAAGACTTATGTGTTGTATATCGATATCGTAGATGAAGCCGGTGGAATCGCAACGATTGCAACGATTCTTGCTATGGAAGACATCAGCATCAAGAACATCGGCATCATTCATAACCGTGAATTTGGGCAGGGTGTCCTGAAAATCGAATTTTACGAAGAGGGTGCGATGCAGAAAGGCAGTGCACTTCTCAAAAAACGTAATTACATTGTATATGAACGGTAGGTAATCATATGGAAATCAAAAAACAGACCAATTTAAGAGGTACGCTGACGGTACCGGGGGATAAATCCATCTCTCACCGTGCAGTTATGTTTGGCTCTCTTGCAAAAGGAACTACTCGTATTTCACATTTTCTGGAAGGTGCTGATTGTCTGTCAACAATTGCATGCTTTCGCAAAATGGGTATTGATATCGAACGAAATGCTTCTGAGATTCTGGTACACGGTAAGGGCCTTCACGGTCTTTCTGCTCCGGATGGTATTCTGGATGTGGGCAACAGTGGTACAACGACCCGCCTGATCTCAGGTATTCTTGCCGGACAGAACTTTATTTCAGAACTGGATGGTGACGATTCTATTCGAACCCGTCCGATGAAAAGAATCATGACACCGCTTACATCTATGGGTGCGGATATCGTAAGCAAATGCGACAATGGCTGTGCACCGCTTGTTATTCACGGAAAAATGCTTCACGGAATCCATTATGATTCACCGGTTGCTTCCGCACAGGTGAAATCCTGTGTACTTCTTGCAGGTATGTATGCGGATGGCATTACAAGTGTTACGGAACCGTTTCTTTCCCGTAATCATACAGAAATCATGCTGAATTATTTTGGCGCAAAAGTTACTTCTGAAGGAACAACTGCTTCTATCGTGCCGGAACCGACACTGAACGGACGTGAGATTCAGGTACCGGGAGATATTTCCTCCGCTGCTTATTTCATAGCAGCCGGACTTCTTACTCCGGACAGTGAGATTCTTCTGAAAAATGTGGGCATCAATCCGACCAGGGCCGGAATCCTCAAAGTCTGCATGGATATGGGCGCCGATATTACACTTCTTAATGAAAGTACGCAGGGCGAGCCGACAGCGGACCTTCTTATCCGCACCAGCAGTCTGAAGGGAACAACAATTGAAGGCGGAATCATCCCGACTCTGATCGATGAGATTCCGATGATCGCAGTTATGGCAGCGTTTGCTGATGGTACAACGGTTATTCGAGATGCCCAGGAACTGAAAGTCAAAGAATCTGACCGTATCACAGTTATGGTTGACAACCTGAAACGTATGGGTGCCGACATTGAAGGTACTGAGGATGGGATGATCATTCACGGCGGCAGACCACTGCATGGTGCAACCATTGATTCTCATCTGGATCATCGTGTGGCAATGTCCTTTGCAGTTGCAGGTACGATCTGTGACGGTACGGTGGATATCCTGAACGGGGATTGTGTAAAGATTTCTTATCCGGAATTTTATAATGATCTTTATAGTTTAAGCAAATAATAAAATGAGAATATAGCCTGTCATTGCATGAAAATGTGATGACAGGTTTTTTATGTTTCAAAATGTATACTCTCCTGCCTCAGAAGACATCCTAAAAATAAACCCAAAGATCGGTTTCTATTGTATTAAAGTACAGGAGGTATCTATGAAAATTTTATTTTACGGTGCAAAAGATTATGACCAGCAGTTTTTTGACAAACTGAGACCGGAATATCCGGATATTGAATTTATATTTATTGAATCCAACTTATATAAAGAAACTGCTTCCCTTGCCGCAGGATATGACGGAATCTGCGCTTTCGTCAATGCAGATCTCAGTGCGGATGTCATAGAAGAGCTGCGCCATCAGGGAATCCGACTGATTCTGATGCGCTGTGCCGGATACAATAATGTGAATCTTGCAAAAGCAAAAAAATGTGGAATTTCTGTGCTGCGCGTACCGGGGTATTCACCGGAAGCCGTTGCAGAGCATGCAATGGCACTTGTCCTTACGGCAAACCGCCATACGCACAAGGCATATATCAAATGCCGTGAAAATAATTTCTCATTGAATGGATTAATGGGAATCAATCTTTACGGGAAAACAGCCGGGATTGTCGGTACAGGAAAAATCGGTCTTGCAATGGCGCGGATCTGTCAGGGATTTGGTATGAAAGTTCTGGCATATGATCCGTTCCCAAATGAAAAAACGGGACTTCCCTATGTTTCTCTGGGACAGCTTTTTTCGTCCAGTGATCTGATCAGTCTGCATTGTCCGCTCACACCGGAGACACATCATATAGTTAACCGGGAATCTATTTCTCATATGAAAGACGGAGTCATTCTTGTAAACACTTCCAGGGGAGGTCTGATCTGTACAGAAGATCTGATTGCCGGTATTCGTGATCATAAGTTTTTTGCGGTTGGACTGGATGTGTATGAAGAAGAATCAGATTTTGTTTATGAAGACATGTCGGAATATATCCTGAAGACCTCTACGGTGCAGAGACTTCTCTCTTTCCCAAATGTTGCACTGACTTCTCATCAGGGATTTTTTACAGAGGAAGCACTGACCAATATTGCAGAGACAACCTTAGAGAATGCAGAGGCCTTCCGGACAGGTATTGAATTAAAGAATGAGGTATCTTCGTAATAATTATTTTGAGTAAGCTTCTCTTAATAAAGAGATTTCTTTTGTCCATCCTTCGTCATCGTTTGGTGTTTCAAGGATAAAAGGAATCTCTTTTAATTTTGGATGACGAATCACACGTACAAGAGCATCCAGACCGATTTTACCCTCTCCTATCCGTGCATGGCGGTCTTTGTGGCTTCCAAGGTCATTAAGACTGTCGTTTAAATGGATAGCCTTTAATCTGTCCAGTCCTATGGTTCGGTCAAATTCACTAAGAACACCCTCCAGATCATTCGCAATGTAATAAC
>CAKROE010000109.1 GCA_934371915.1 uncultured Blautia sp.
AGTTAATAGTAAGAATATATCGGAACGATATAGATAAAGAATATCAGATGATAAGAGAAAGAACGTTTACCCCAGAGGAAACCAAAAGAATATATAAAAATAAAAAACCGATGTAATTATACTTGATTACATCGGTGATTACATTGCAATTTTAGAAAATGAGTGAAGCCGCTACCCCTCCATTCTGAAGGCTTAGCGGCTTCTCGAAACAGGGGATGAGAGAATCGAACTCCCACCAAAGGTTTTGGAGACCCCTATCATACCATTTGACCAATCCCCTGTATCAGCGAAGTGTAATTACTTCATCTGCAACAAATAAAATTATAACAGATAACGCTATTGTTGTCAAGCGGAGATGGAGGGATTTGAACCCTCGCACCGGTTGCCCGATCTACCGCATTTCGAGTGCGGACCCTTCAGCCACTTGGGTACATCTCCATGTCTGATATCCACCAAACATGTTCCATTATATAAGGTGATGGGGGAAAGGTCAATCTTTTTTATGAGGAAACGACAATTCTTTTTGTTGACGTGAAAAGGATACTATAATAATATGTTAATATAAAAGCATTGAATTGAATGGAAAGAGGTTGACTTATGGACAGAAAAAAGGATGCAATCTTAAAAGCAACAGCCGCATTGACGGAAAATTATAAAAACGAAGATCTTTTTATGCCGAAGAACGGAAGAAGTCTTCCGAGCAGGGCTGTGATCATCGATGTGGTAAAGGAACTGCGGGCTGTGATATTTCCGGGATACTTTTGGTCGGATTCTGCAGCAAGAATGTTTCCGGAATATTACACAGGATACAGACTGAATGATCTTTACGACAGACTGAAAGAACAGATTGAGATTGCACTTTTATATGCAAATCAGGAGATGGAGCAGCAGGAGGCAGCAGAGCAGGCTGATCGTATCTGCGGAGGCTTTTTTGAACAGCTTCCTGAGGTACAGGAGAGACTTTTGAAGGATGTACAGGCAGGTTTTGACGGAGACCCGGCTGCAAAGAGCAAAGAAGAAATTATTTCTTCTTACCCGGGTGTATTTGCAATTTATGTATATCGTCTGGCACATATTCTTTATGTGGAGAACGTTCCGCATATTCCGAGGATTATGACAGAGTATGCACATGGTAAGACCGGTATCGATATTAATCCCGGAGCTGTGATCGGCGATTATTTCTTTATTGATCATGGTACAGGTGTGGTAATCGGTGAGACGACAGAAATCGGACGTAATGTGAAGCTGTACCAGGGAGTGACTCTGGGAGCACTTTCTACCAGACAGGGACAGCAGCTTGCAAATGTCAAACGTCATCCGACAATCTGCGATAATGTAACGATTTATTCAAATTCATCTGTACTCGGCGGTGAGACTGTGATCGGAGAGAATACCATCATCGGTGGTAACACCTTTATTACAGAATCCATTCCGGCGAATACAAAGGTCAGCGCCAAGAGCCCGGAACTTGTAATTAAGAAGCCGCGTAATGCTGTATCAAAAGCCGATGTGTGGGACTGGCAGGACTAAAACATAAGTTGACAAAACTACCCAAAATAACAGGAAAAAATATATTATAAAAAAAATTAAAAAAATTTAAAAATACCTGTTGACAAATCATGAGTTATAAGATATACTCAATATCGTTGAAGCGAGCGAAACAAAAACGCATTGCAAACACAGCGATATGCGGGTGTAGTTCAATGGTAGAACACCAGCCTTCCAAGCTGGATACGTGGGTTCGATTCCCATCACCCGCTCTTATGCGATAGTGGCGTAGTTGGTAACGCGCGACCTTGCCAAGGTCGAGACCGCGGGTTCGAGCCCCGTCTATCGCTCTTAAGGACTCTGAGATTTCAGAGTCCTTTTTTCTATTTATTATAAAAATAAGGAGGAATGAAATATGCCGATACCAACCCCGCACATTGAAGCGAAAAAAGAGGAGATTGCAGGAACGGTCATTATGCCGGGTGATCCGCTTCGTGCCAGGTATGTAGCCGAGCACTTTCTGGAGAATGCAAAACTTGTAAATAGAGTCCGGAATGTATATGGTTATACCGGAACGTACAAAGGTAAGGAACTTACTGTAATGGCAAGTGGAATGGGCATGCCGTCCATGGGGATTTATTCTTATGAACTGTTTAAGTTTTATGATGTGGAAAATATTATCCGTATTGGCTCGGCCGGCGCATATACAGACCATCTGGCAGTGTATGACGTAGTTCTCGCGGACAGTGCATGGAGCCAATCCAGCTTTGCAAAAGTACAGAACGGATGTCAGGATGATGTAATGTATCCGTCGAAAGAACTGAATGCAAAGATCCTTGAGACAGCAGAACGTTTGCAGATACCGGTAAAACCAGCGAGAGTTCATTCCTCTGATGTGTTTTATGCAGAAGATAATATGGACGATTTCCGGGAACTTTATCGGAAACATCAGTGCGAGTGTGTAGAAATGGAAAGCTTCGCACTGTTTCACAATGCGAAGCTTCTTGGAAAAAATGCAGCCTGCCTTCTGACAATTTCAGATTCTTTCGTGACACATGAAGAGCTTTCTTCACTGGCGAGACAGGAATCTTTTGAAAATATGATGAAGGTGGCTCTGGAGTCCTGCTGATCAGGAAGCGGTTCTGTCCTGCTCGATCAGTCCGTAAAAAGACAGAAGATACAGACCGCAGATTCCGACCAGACCGTAGATAATACGGGAAAGCCAGCTCATACTGCCAAAGAGAAGGGCAACGAGGTTCAGATTGAAAAAACCGATCAGGCCCCAGTTGATTGCACCGATTACGGCAATTGTAAGTGAAAAATACTGTAAGAATTTATTTCCCATAAGTCACCATCCTTTCACAGTGCTAGTATTCCATAATTGCAAAAAAATATTCGCAGCAGAATTTTCTGCTGCGAATTTTTTGTATGAAAAAATTTTACTGTAATTTAATTGTCTGTGAAGTGACATTACCATCTCCGAATGCGAATGCTTCGGATGCTTCCAGTGTTACATCGGATTTATCATTCAGAGAAAATGCATAACAGATTGTTACGGTATTTCCGGGTTCAACTTCTGCGATGTAGTTGTTGATTGCCGGATCATCTTCTTTTGGTACTGCCGGAGAAAGTTTTTCTCCGTTTTGTGATGCTGAAAGCTGTACATCGACAAGTGCGCTGGAAGTAGAACTGCTGTTGTTTGTATAATCACAGTAGAGCATCAGACAGTCGCTGTCATCGATTTCCTGTGCGATACGGAACTGCGTCAGTCTCAGCGTGAAATGATCATTTTCCATATCGATGCTTGTGGTACTGTCCGGTGTTGTATTTTCAACTGCAGCGTCCGGATTGTTCAGATCTGCAAGAGACTGGTCAATCTCATCCTGTACGTTGGTAAAGTTTGCAGACATGACTCTTACAGTATCAGTATCAAGGGCAACGATCTTCCATTTACCGTCGGCTTCAATTACCGGATAAGTAATATCGGTTTCTGTAAATTTATCTTCTACAGTAGAAGATTTTTCTTCAAGAAGAGAAGCGAGTTTCTGCTCTGTTTCTTCTTCGGTAAGTGTTGAACCGGAAAATGCGGTGGAAACGATCTGTTTCAGAAACTCGGTGATAGTTTCTTTGTAAATGTCGGCACCGTCTATATAACGGATGTGTGCGGTTACAGAAGCAGTTCCGTTCTGGATGTGGAAACTTGTCTTCGTGATCTTGTAGCTCATTTTTTCGTTGATTTTTTTGAAAAATGAGGTGTAGGCATTACTTGTGATGTCTGCGTCATCGAGGGCGGACATGTCATTGCTCTGCAGAAGAGCCTTCATACCGTCAAAATTCATTGCACGCATGTTTTCAAGAAAATCTTTGGTTGTTTCAATTGGTTTCTGACGCTCGTAGAAGTAATATCCGGCGCCGCCTGCGATAACCAGAACAAGGATGACCAGAAAGATGATCAGTCCTTTTTTCTTCTTTTTCTTTCGGACCGGAGTTTCCTGCACTTCCTCATCCTCAAAAAATTCCTGATTGTTTGTATCCATATTTCCTCCTTATGAAGTTCAGGTTAAAAAGTTTTTTATTTATATAAATTTCATTATAACAGAAGCCGGCATTGCTTGACAAGGTCAATTCCCCACTCTACAATGAAGACTATAATATAATATAAGAAACTACTGATAAAACTGTGGAGGAAAAAACATGATAAGAAAACAGGAAGGCACATTTTTGTCTGAGGCGGACGGACTGGAAATTTCTGCATTATGCATCATGCCGGAAGAAAAGACAGAGTACAGAGCAGTGATTCAGCTGGTTCATGGAATGAGTGAACATAAAGAACGCTATATTCCTTTTATGGAATATCTGGCGGAAAAAGGGTACATAACAGTTATTCATGATCATCGCGGACATGGAAAGAGCGTGAAGAATCCGGATGATTTGGGATATATGTATGGTGGCGGAGCAGAGGCAATGCTTCAGGATATCGGGACAGTAAATAAAGAAATACACAGGTATTTCCCGGAACTCCCGGTGATTTTGTTCGGGCACAGCATGGGATCTCTGGCGGTTCGTGCTTTTGCAGCGGAGCATGATGACTGTATAGATATGCTGATCGTCTGCGGCTCTCCGAGTGAAAACAAAGCGAGACCGCTCGGTAAGGCAATTGCCCGTGTTGAAGGCAGAATTCTGGGTCTGCATCATAAAAGTAAACTGCTTGAGGCAATGTCGCTTGGCGCATATGCAATGAAATTCCGCGGCGAAGGGAACAGAAATTCGTGGATCTGTTCAGACCCGGAAGTTTATAAAACATATACTGAATCAGATTTATGCGGATTTACCTTTACGGATGATGCATATCTGGCGTTGTTTGACCTGATGAAAAAGGCATATGATGTCCACGGATGGAAATGTACACGATCTAAAATGCCGGTCCTTTTTATCAGTGGAGCAGAGGACCCGTGTCTTGGCAATGTACGTAAGTTTGCGGGTGCTGTCCATGCGATGCGCAGAGCCGGTTATCTGGATGTCAAAGGCAAGCTCTATCCGGGTATGCGGCATGAAATTCTGAATGAAAAAGATCACGAAAAAGTCTGGAAGGATATTGCTGTCTACATAAAGAAAAAAGGATTTTAAAATAGCAACAATTCTGGTATAATGATTTTTGTGAATATTTACCAGATTTGGAGGAGATAAAATGAGAGCAAGCGGCATTTTGATGGGAATATCCAGTGTTCCGTCAAAGTATGGAATCGGATGTTTTTCAAAGGAAGCCTATGATTTTGTAGATCAGCTGGAGAAAGCCGGACAGCGGTACTGGCAGATTCTTCCACTGGGACCGACCGGATATGGGGATTCGCCATACCAGTCAGTGTCCACATTTGCAGGAAACCCGTACTTTATTGATCTGGAGACTTTGATCGATAAGAAATTACTGACAAAAGAAGAATGTGAAAGTTGTGACTGGGGCGGAAGTGAATCTTATGTTGATTATGAGAAGATGTATCTGTCCCGTTTCAAACTGCTCCGCAAAGCGTATGAAAGAGCCGATTTAATAAATGATCCGGACTATGTGGCATTTTTGAAAAAAGAAGAGGACTGGCTGTTGGACTACTGCCTGTTTATGGCAATCAAGAATGCACAGAACGGAAAGTGCTGGATCGACTGGCCGGAAGAATTGAAAGACCGCCATTCAAAAGCTGTAAAAGAAGCAGAGAAAGAACTGGCAGAAGAAGTCGGATTCTATAGTTTCCAGCAGTATTGCTTTACCACACAGTGGAGCGAGCTTAAAAAATATGCCAACGAGAAAGGTATTCAGATCATCGGAGATGTACCAATCTATGTAGCACTGGACAGCTCAGATGCATGGGCAAATCCGGAGATGCTCCAATTTGATGAAGACTATAATCCGAAAGCCGTTGCGGGATGTCCGCCGGATGCATTTTCTGCGAGTGGACAGCTTTGGGGAAATCCTCTGTATGACTGGAAAAAACTGAAAAAAGATAATTACGGCTGGTGGGTTCAGCGAATGAGCCACAGTCTGAAACTTTATGATGTCGTACGTATTGATCATTTCCGCGGATTTGATGAGTATTATGCAATCCCATATGGAGACAAGACCGCCGAAAACGGTGAATGGGAAAAAGGCCCGGGAATGGATCTGTTCCGTACTCTGCATAAAGAAATCAAAGAACTGCGTGTGATTGCCGAGGATCTTGGTTTCCTTACAGAAAGTGTTCTGGAAATGCTGAAAGAGAGCGGCTTCCCGGGAATGAAAGTATTACAGTTTGCATTTGACGGAAGTGAGGACAGCAGTTATCTTCCATATAAATATGACAGCAACTGTGTTGTATACACCGGAACACATGACAATGAGACAACAAAAGGCTGGTTCGAAAACCTTCAGGGGCATGATCTGAAATTTGTCAGAGAGTACATAAACTGTTATGACAAGCCGGTCAATGACTGTGTATGGGCGCTGATCCGTACGGCGCTGTCAAGTGTGGCAGAGCTTGCCATCATCCCGATTCAGGATTATCTGTGTCTTGGCAATGAGGCACGTATGAATGCACCATCTACACTTGGCGACAACTGGAAATGGAGACTTACAAAGAATCAGATTTCCGAGACAACACTGTATCACATGAGAGAAGTGACCAGAATCTACGGTCGTCTGGCAAAAGAACCGGTCATTTCAGAAGAAAAAGAGACGGAGAAGGAAAAAACAGTGGCAGAAACAGACATTAAGGCAGAGAAAAAAGGAGAGGCATAATGAGTGAACAGGATAAAATGACAGAGCAGGAGACAGAAGTGACAACTTCCGGTGAGGCTCCACAGGAAGAAAAGAAGCAGGAAGTACCAACCAGAAGTATGATACTGATGATTCTGGCAGGATGCTATCTTTTGTATACAGGATATCGGCTCTGTAAAAATGTGCTGGATGGAGTTGATGGTGGAAGCTGGGGATTTTTTGCAGCAGGTGCCGCATTTATCGTTGTCGGTGCAGTAATGCTATTTGTCGGTGGAAGAAATTATCTTCGTCGTGAGAAAGAAAAACGTGCAGAACAGGAAGCGCAGGCACAGATCATCCGGGAAACACAGCCGGCAGAAGAAAAGAAAACCATGAGTATTGCAGACCGTGCAAGACTTGCGGAAGGTCTGGATGATGCCGAAGAGACAGAAACACAGATCGATACAGAAAAAGAAGAATAAGAATATCGGAAGAGGTTCTTACAGATAAGAGAAAAGCGTCGCAGAATCAGGATCTGCGGCGCTTTTTGCGGCTTTTTTTATGTTTGCGTGAAGAAGAACCAGGTGCATGTAAGGAGGACCAGCAAAACAGCTGAACCAGAATAATTCCGATCAATGCCCCTGAACTGTCAATGCAGACATCTCTGACAGACGGGC
>CAKROE010000110.1 GCA_934371915.1 uncultured Blautia sp.
TGCCCACATCGTACAGCAGGAAACGATCATGGAAAATTTCACATCACCGGCAGCTCGAAGTCCATATCCAGGTATGAATGCCATGATCCATACAAGCGGCTTTACAATTGTGATCCACATCACCATATGGAAGCACATATCTGCACTTTCTTTTTCCATACCACCAAGGATTGTGATTGGTTTTGTCAGTGCAAATACACCAAGACAGCTTATGATGATAATAACTTCTGCGATCACACAGAGTTTCTTTATGTAATAGACTGCTTCGTCTTTTCTTCCGGCACCAAGGCACTGGCCGACGATCGTCATCAGACCGACTCCAACACCGATTGCCGCGATACCATTTAAATTCTCCAGAATATTTGTCATTGCCTGTGCTGCGATTGCCGCTGTTCCCAGCGTAGAAACCGTAGACTGGATTGCAAGTTTTCCAAGCTGAAACATACTGTTTTCGACACCGGACGGAATGCCCAGCCCAAGGATTCGTTGGATCATACTCCAGTCCGGACGGATTTTGAAATAATCACGTACAACAATCTCCTGACCTTCTCTTTCTTTTCGAAGCTGGATTATAACGACAACTGCACAAAAAATACGGGAAATCAATGTAGAAAGTGCCGCGCCTGCGACTCCCATATGAAATACCCAGATCATCACTGCATTTCCTGCAATATTCATAACATTGGAGATCATCGAAATGATCATCGGGCCTTTTGTATTATCCTGCGCCCTGAATATAGATGCAGCAGAATCATATGCCGCGATAAACGGAAATGACAATGCTGTATAAAAGAAATATGTTTCCGAAGCACGCATGACCGCCGGTTCTACCGAGCCGAAGATCAGCCTCAGGAGTGGTTTTTGGAAAACAAGACAGATCAGACTCACCGCCACTGAGATTGCTGTGATGATAAACAACACCTGTCTTGCAGATTCGTTTGCTTTTTCTTTATTTCTCTGCCCGATATACTGTGCACAGACGATCGCTCCGCCTGCTGCCAGAGCGGAAAATGCCTGGATGACGAGCACGTTGATCGAGTCAACCAGCGATACCGCCGAGATTGCAGCCGAACCCACATTACTTACCATCATGGTATCCGCAGTACCCATGATGGAATTCAACAACTGTTCCAGCACGACCGGAATCAGAAGACTGCAGATCATACGATTAGAAAACATATGCTGTTGCTGTTCCATTTTTCACTCAACTCCCCCATAATTCATTTCCAAACTTTACCGGCGGTTATACCGCCTTTGACATTATGTTCCTTTCCGTAGGATAATGCAAGTTTTTATCAAAGAACATATTATGGGAGCAGTTCGTATGCAATACGCGGGCTTCCATCCGGGACATGTACGATGCCGCAGCTTACAAAACCATATTTTTCCAATACGTGCTGCATTACTTTGTTATCCGTATGTGTATCGATTCGAAGATGTGGCACTTGTGCGCTGCAGTAATCCATGACATGACCAAGGACACCCTGCACTGTTCCGTCACTGGCTACACGATGCACGGCAGCATAAGGTTCCTCTGACTTCCAGTTTCCTTCTTCTATCTCCAGATAGGTCGGATCTTCTCCTATAATAAAGGCGAATACTGCATGAATCTCCGCTTCCTCCAGTACATACAGATTTCCCTGACAGATATCTTCCTCGATCAGAGCTTCCGGTTCGTCACCTTTCCCCCACTGTGAATGATTGCCGTTTTTTCTCATAAACTGCCTTGCTATCTCATAGATTTCCCGGATTCTCGGAAGATCCGAAAGCGTAGCTTTTCTTATTGTACAGGACATGTATTTATCCTCGCTCTCTGTAAATTATAATAGTTACTGTCCACTCCGTTCACAGCAACTTATAATACTCCCTGCTTCTGCATCTCTCTGGATACATTCACATACTCTTTGCTGTTCTCGAGAATCCCAAGTTTTTCTTCCCAGGTAAGATTCCGTCTGATTTTTGCCGGACTTCCCATAACAAGCGAACCATCCGGTATCACTGTATTTTTCGTCACAAGACTGCCTGCACCTATGATACAGTCATTGCCGATCTTTGCACCGTCAAGGATCACCGCTCCCATTCCGATCAGAGTTCTGTCACCGATCGTACAGCCATGAATCACTGCATTATGTCCCACTGTAACATTATTTCCGATACAAACCGGCATGTTACGGCTCACATGAACCGTACAGTTCTCCTGAATGTTTGACTCCTCCCCGATCACAACCGGAGCTTCATCCCCACGGATCACAGCAAAATAAAGCACACAACTGTCACGTCCGATCGTCACATCACCTGTGATCACCGACTGTTCGGCAATTCTCGCATCTTCTGATATCTTTACATTTTTATAATTCATTGTAGTTTCCTCGGATTATCAAAATTAGACTTATATGATTTATTTCTTACTTTAGTATGTAATAAATGCAAGGATCATATATACCACAATCGATACAATACAATAGATTGAGTTTGTGGTAGATACATACGCACTTCCATCTTCGCGTTTCAGAAAAGTCTGCATACTGAAGGTTGCCGGCGAAGACATGTAGGTGATTACCGCAAGATCCAGTAATTTATTATTTCCAATAAAGCTGTGCACTGCCAGAAGCACTCCTGCGATCATAGCTGCCTGCAAAAGGACACGCATCACGATCGTTCGTATGCATGGACTCAGAAGGTCCGGTGTCAGTTCCATACTGAATCCTACTACAATCAGAATGATTGCTGTCAAAGCTGTAGTCAGAATGTTTTCCACACTTGTGTAGATTCCACCTGCCGGACTGGCCAGAATAAATTTGACCACACCGGTCAGTCCCGCAATGATTCCCAGAATACTTGCAATAAATGCCGGTGTCTTTACAGCGCTGACCGCAAGCTTCTTCACATTGATCTTCTCTCCATTTTCTACCTGTCCGAGCATTCCCATATAAACGCTGAAACCGAAAAGCAGACCTGCAATGTCCAGCACTGCAATCTGAGAAAGATTTTCCGCACCGCAAAGACTTGTATACAGAGGATATGCCATAGAACCGCCCTCATATACACTTACCATAAATGGAAGATATTTACGGTAGTTCTCTGTCATCAACGGTTTCATAAGAAATCCGATACCAAATGACACAACAAGCATGACAAACATAATTCCAACCAGCTTCGCCGTCTCTGTCCCATAATCCGATGTTGCAAGTGCATGAAAAATTGCTACCGGAAGCATAATATTCGTAACCAGTACTTTCATGTTGTTGATGCCGTTTTTATCCAGCAGTCTCCATTTTCGGCACAAAGCACCAAGAATAAGCATCACCAGTACCGGTGATATGATTTCCAGAACTTTCATCTTTTTTCTCTCCCTTAAGTCAATCGTCTTTCACGTCAGTCTAAATAACTTTAAATGTTTTCCACACACCCTGCTTAAATCTCCACCAGAAAATCAAGCTCAAACGCATTAAATATATTATGTATCAAAACAAGCAAAATCACAAGATGTTTTGTCTGTGTTTCCAGTACAGAAAAAAAGACCCGAAAGCTTATATCCACTCTGAAACAAAGTGTTTATAAGACTTTCAGGGTCTTTTGATAGTTAAATCAAGATATGAATCTGATTTTTACAGATTACATTCCAGCCTGATTTGCAAAGTTAATGACTGTGTTGTAACACTGCTCCTTTACAGCAACACCCCACCCTGGGGCTGAACTTATTCTAATTCGAAATGGATCTGGCTCTTTCTTCATACCTACCAGCCAAACGCATCACGAATCAGTGCCCCAGTTTCCCCATCTATGTAAAACAGTTCCTGTTCGTCCGGGGAATCTTTCCACTGGTAAGGGCAACGAAAGCTCCAGACAGGCCTGTATGTGATTCCGTCTGCGGTTTCATCAATATAGTATTCCAGACAGATTTTCGTAACTGGAATCGTGGTGGATTCCGTTTCCTCCGCAGTGTCCTGTTCCGTGAAGAGACCAATTTTGCCCTCTTTTACATATTGTTCCACCGACTTCATAATTTCTTCCATAGGAAGCATAGTAACTGTTTCTTCCACTTTCAACTGAAGTGGAATCGGTATGTTGAAATAACAGTCTTCAGGCGCAGGGCCAAAGCCCGCAGTTCCCAGATAACCATGCTGGGAAAGCCAGCCCACCGGGACCCCATTCAACAGAATCTCTGTATCGTAATAATCATATCCCTCCGTCATGTTGCTGATTGATTTTCTTACAGAAGTTCCCGTTAAATTAGCTTTGGAAAGCAGCTGATTTATAATATTTAATTCCTCTTCCGTATTGTTTTCTAAAGCTCCCAGGTCTTTTTCACTTAATCCGTCACACTGTATCCTTCCGTCTGAAATGGATAACTGCAATCCTTTCTCTTTATTTTTCCAGACCGTTTCATCTGTCTCAGATTTTTCCCAGCCGTCTCCCCCGCCAAACCAGGAGCAGATTTCTTCCTCTGATACGCTGCGTTTTTCCAGAATTCCTTTCGAAACATTGGTGGTGCTTCCGGTAATATCAGCCTCTATCGTAAGAGTTCCGGATTTTCCCGGCAAAGAAGCTGTTACATGGCTTTCCTTTACCTGTAATACTGCTGTTTCCGGATCATATTTCTCATTCGCTTCCGTAGCATCTGAAGGATTTTCTGAATCTGCTGTTTCCTGTGTACTCTCTTTCATGGAATCTGAAATGGGTTCTATGCCAGTATCTTCCGCCTGCAGCTTTCCTTCTTTTCTGTATTTTTCTATAATATCCCGTACTTCATCATTTAACGGAAGAGTTACTGTAAGGGTCTGCGGCGTATATCCTCTGTAAGCATCCTCCGCAGGCAGTGCATAAGCCAACATTCCTTCTGAATCTGTAAAAGAACCAGTTTTAAAAATCTTTCTAAAAGCTTCATCATCTTTCCAGGTGTAATAAATCCTGCCGTTATAATCCGTATATGCCTGAATGGTCATGGAAACCTCTACCCGGGAATCTTCATTTAATATTTTCTCTGTCAATGCATCATCATACAGGGTAATATGTCCATAGTAGAGATCTTCCCCGTCTATCTTATTCAAAGTTGCAAGCGCATCTTCTCCATTCACTGTCGCATGGTCACGGCAGCTGAGCGTATAATTCTCCACCGCCCCGGAAGGCTCTCCGAGAAAGCTGAAACCACTGCCATCAAAATACGCTTCGGTAACAGACAGCATAGACTGGTTCCAATCCTTCTCCTTTGGCGTTATATGATAAGAGGTCACATCTTCCACATTTTCTGAAGTTGAATCAGGTTCTGTGACAACCATTTGAACAGCTTCCTGTTCTGTAACACCCTGCTTCTCCAGTTCTTTGTGAAGCCATCCAAGTTTTGTTGCAAGTACGCCGGTGCTGACGCCTAATACAGCAGCCACAGGAAGAAGAATCCGGATTATTTTTTTCTTATTCCCTGATTTTTTTGTTCTTCCTTTATCTGATTTTACAATTAAATTCTTCGTGCTGCTCATTCTCTCATCTGGAGAATCCAAAATTCCCTTCAGAACATCTTCCATAGCTTTATCAATATTGTCCGGTATCACAATTTCTTCTTTTAAAATTTTTCTGATTTCTTTTTCATCCATAGTCCTCACCTCCTGATCACCTTTTTTAATTTTGCTCTCGCCCGGGAAAGTTTGGTTGATACGGTGTTGCTGTTCATTTCAAGAAGATTACCAATTTCCTTTACGGAAAATTCATCAAAATAATAGAGTTCCACGATTTTCCGGCTTTCTTCATCCAGACATAAAAGCAATTGTTTCCATTCGCAGAGATCCAGATCTTCACAATGTACACCTTCTGAGAAATTATCCAGTTCCGCGTCATGGTTCTTTTGACGGAGAATGTCTTTGCATTCATTTATCAGAATCCGCATCAGCCAGGTTTTAAAATATTTCACTTCCCTTAATCCCTGTATCTTTTCATAACAGGACAGGATCGTATTTTGCAGTGCATCTGCAATGTCCTGTTCGTTCCGAAGATAGACCCAGGCAGCTTTATACATGCTCTGCTTATTTATCCGAATCAGCTGAACGAACGCTTCTTTATCTCCATTTTTAGCAGCTGTTACCAAAGCCTCCATTTTATTCCCCCTTTTCTTTTTTATAACTATTAGACTTAAAATATGGGAATTTGCTTTCAAATTTTTTTATTTTTACAAAACAAGACACAGACAATCGAAACCTGACTGTCTGTGTCCTTTTTATATCTGACTATCATTCTTAAATATTATTTTGTACAGCAGTTCAACCCTTTCGTTTACATCTGCCTTCCCTGATATTGCACTGTCAATACAAATATTTTTTTCTTGTTTTCATCAACTTTAAAAATAGCAATATAATTGTCAATGATCAGCTGTTTATATCCTTTTTCGGCATAGCGGCCTACCAGACGGTCCTGATGCGATTTTGGAAACAGTTCCAGCTTTTTTATTGCTTGCCAAATCCGATCTGTCTGTTCTTTTGCAGTTTCAGGTGACAATTTTTCAAGTGCAATATAAGCATAAATATCATGAATATCCCGGTACGCTCTTGGATACAGCATTACCTCATATTTATCCATAATATTTCTTGTTGAGCTGTTCCATTGCACTTTCTAATGAAATCGGCTCTGCTCCTTCTGTGACTTCCTGTTCTGCTTCATAAATTGCCTGATCGATCTTGTTTGTCTGAACAAAACGTTCATACAGCTCTGAACTCATTACAACTAAGTCACTATATCCATTTTTCGTAATAAATATTGGTTCCTGTTTTTTATGTGCCAGTTCCGATATTTCACTGGTTTTTCTCAAATCTCTAATCGGCATAATTGTTGGCATAATGAACACCTCTCTTTCTGATGCTATAATTGTATCATAATTGTGAGTCGGTGTAAATTCTTATTTATGTGAACTTCCAGAAATTGTTGCATTTGGACGCTGTGCATGGATCAGAAGCTGATCAGAAAAAGAATAACAGTATAGTCTTGATGCTGTATCCATATAATTCATCCAATCCCTGGCGATACTTTAGACTTCAGACCTTTTAGAAAAAAGCCCCGAAAACCTTATAATCACTGTGAAACGTAGTGTTTATAAGGCTTTCAGGGCCTTTAAATACTTA
>CAKROE010000111.1 GCA_934371915.1 uncultured Blautia sp.
AGAGATAACGGTAATCAAACACGTCTTCTACCGGCTGGTGATTGATCTCCGCCAGCACATCTCCCGGTTCCAGTTCCAGTTCTTCACCAATACTGCCCGGAAGAACTCTGGAAATCACATGTTTCTTTTTTTTCATAGAATTCCTTTCTGATTATGACCATATCTGGTTTGCGTCATATGAGAATTTACTCTTAATATCCCAATGGACATATTACCCCAGATATTACTACTATAACAATTTCAAAGGTAAAAATCAATAAATTCCTTGACTGGATTTAGGGCAAATGTTATAAATGTATTAGGACTCAGTTTGAAAACTACACCTAGGAGGAATATTATGCCAAATATAGAGTTACTTGAAAAATCAACTCCAACCGCTCCGATTCGTATCGTAGCACTTGAAGGATGTCAGGATCTGGCGAAAGAGGTTGACAAGAAACTTGTAAAATTCCGTAAAGAACTTTCAGCAAAGAAAAAGTCAAGTACAATTCCACAGGGTTACAGCCTGCCTTCTTTCCTGGTTGATTCCGAGATCATCCGTTTCGGTACAGGTGAAGGAAAAGGACACATCAAAGAATCTGTTCGTGGTACGGATCTTTTTATCATGGTTGATATCACAAACTACAGCCTTACTTATAAAGTCTGCGGTCATGAGAACCACATGTCTCCGGATAACCACTATCAGGATCTGAAACGTATCATTTCTGCTGCTACCGGTAAAGCACACAGAATCAATGTCATCATGCCATTCCTTTATGAAGGCCGTCAGCACCGTCGTACCAAGAGAGAATCTCTTGACTGTGCACTGATGCTCCAGGAATTAAGAGATATGGGTGTATCCAACTTTATCACCTTTGATGCACATGACCCACGTGTTCAGAACGCAATTCCTCTGGACGGCTTTGATAACTTTTTCCCGACCTATCAGTTCCTGAAAGCTCTGGTAAAAGAAGTCAAAGATTTCAAACTGGACAACGATCATCTGATGATCATCAGCCCGGATGAAGGTGCTATGTCAAGAGCTGTGTACTTCTCCAACATCCTCGGCGTAGACATGGGTATGTTCTACAAACGTCGTGATTACTCTACCGTTGTAAACGGTAAGAACCCAATCGTTGCGCACGAATTTCTGGGTGATTCCGTAGAAGGCAAAGATGTTGTCATCATCGATGATATGATCTCCTCCGGCGAAAGTATGCTGGATGTTGCAAAGCAGATCAAAGAGCGCCACGCAAAACGTGTATTCATCTGCACCACATACGGTCTGTTTACAGATGGTCTCGACAAATTTGATGAGTACTATGAAAAAGGCTGGATCGACAAAGTTATCACTACCAACCTCAACTACCGTCTGCCGGAGCTTCTGACCAAGCCTTACTACATCGAAGCAAATATGAGCAAATATCTTGCAAGTATCATTGACATCATCAACCATGATGTTTCCGTAGAAAAGGTTCGTTCCAGCAACGAAAAGATCATGGAACTTATGGAAAAAGTAAATAACCGCTAAATTCAATGGGAGTTCGCATTATGCGAGCCCCCATTTTTTTACTGTGCCATCCAGATACATTACCTGCATTTTCTTCTATTTTAATCCAAGAAAGGCTCCAAGGTTTCCTCTTTTACCATGTGATGCACGATGAGAAAAAAGGAACTCAGGATTGCAGCAGGTACAGATTCCCGGCATCGAGATGTGTTCTTCTGTAATTCCTGCTTCTTTCATTATAATTTTATTCGCTTCCCAGAGATTTAACTGATACTTTCCATTATCTTTTTTATAAAAAAGTTTTTCCCAGTGTTCCGGTGCAAAAGATTTCTGAAATTCCAGTATCACATCTTCACTGACCTCATAGCACTCCTGGCAGATAGACGGTCCGATTGCTGCATAAACATCTTTCGGCTCAGTGCCATATGTCTCCTGCATTTTCTTTACTGTAACCGCACCAATCTTTGAAACTGTTCCCCTCCATCCGGAATGAGACAGGCCGATTGCATGATGCACCGGATCAACAAAATACAACGGTACACAATCTGCATAAAACGTCGCCAGCACCAGCCCCCGCACATTCGTGATCATTCCATCTACATCCGTATAAGGTCTGGGCTTCGTAATCCCGTTTCCGCGGTCTTCTTCCGTAACGATACGTACATTCGCCGTATGTGTCTGATCCGAAGTCACGATATCTTTTTCCGAAAAGCCCAGCGCCGCAGCAAATCTCCTGTAATTCTCATAAACAGCAGCATCCTCATCCCCTCTTGTAAAGCTGAGATTCATAGATGCATAAATCCCCTCGCTTACACCACCCAGTCTGGTGCTGAATCCATGCACAACATCTGTAAACTTTTCAAATGCCGGATATGTAAGCCAGGTCACACCTTTGTTTTCTTTTATCTGCATATGTGATGCAGTTCCCTCATGCCATCTGATTTCCGTCATCCCATTCTTCCTCTCTTTTGTCACTCACAATAATCAAATGCATTTCTGATCCACCGGATCTGTTCTCCGTCAATTGCAACAACATCAAATCTGCACGGCGGATCCTGATAACCATAACGAATCAGAAAAAAACTCGCCGCACGACTGATCCGTTTCTGTTTGTGCCAATCAACAGCCGTGGCTGCATACCCGCTGCCACCTGAACTCCGATATTTCACTTCAACAAACACAAGATATTTCCCGTCTCTGGCTACCAGATCGATTTCTCCGCTCTTACAGCGGAAATTCCTCTCAAGCACCAACAACCCCTGTCTTTCCAGAAAGGCAGCCGCCTGATCTTCATAGCGACTGCCCGTTTTTCTTTTATTGATACAAAACACTCTTTTCTGATTTTATGTCGGTATCTTTCGTATTCCTGAATTTATGTTATTGTAACACAACTTTGCTGTCACACAAAGTTTTTGATAAAGGTTGCCCGATGGATCGGTGTCGGACCAAATTTCTTTAATGCTTCAATGTGCTCTGTCGAGCCATAACCTTTATTGGATGCAAAACCATATCCCGGCAGTGTTTTATCGTATTCAACCATCAGACGGTCTCTCGTAACCTTCGCCACAATACTTGCTGCTGCAATAGAGGCACTTTTGGCATCACCTTTTATGATCGGCACCTGTGGAATTTCCACTCCCGGAATCGTAACCGCATCATTCAGAAGAAGCTGCGGCGTAACTTTCAGCTTGCTTATTGCCTGCCGCATGGCTTCATAGGTTGCCTGTAAAATATTGATCTCATCAATCTTCGCCGGTCCGACCATCCCGATGCCAACCGCCACTGCTTCACTTAGAATCACATCATAAAGTTCTTCCCTCTTATGTGCTGTAAGCTTCTTTGAATCGTTCAGATACAATATCTGATGATCCGCCGGAAGAATTACTGCGCATGCTACTACCGGGCCCGCCAACGGGCCTCTGCCGACCTCATCTATTCCACAGAGATAACCCAGATGTTCGTATTTGCGCTCATACTGCATCATCTGTTCCATGCGGAGTTTCTCTGCTTCCAGTGCCTTTATTTTCTTTTCGTACTGCAAAATCAGTTTCTGCACACCACCTCTGGAATCTCCACGGTACTGGTTGCACATGCTCTGCCAGTCGGCTTCTCCCGCCGCTGCAAATTCATCTTTTATTTCACCGATTTTTTTCATCAGTTTTTCCCCTGCTCTGCCCACTCCAAAGTAATTCGTCCGATCTTTCCGCTTCGGAAATCATCAAACAACAGCCCGGATGCCTTTGTATAATCCAGCTCTTCACCTTTTTTGAGGCATCCACGTGCTTTTGCGATCTCACCAAGGATTTCCACGGCGTTTCCCTCCTCAGAAATGCCATAACGTTTCTCAAGAAGTCCTGTATAACGCTCTTTCAGATAATCGATCAGCTTTAACGCAAGCTCTTCCATATTCAGAATATCGTCTTTGATCGAACCGACAAATGCCAGACGGATTCCAACTTCCTGATCCTCGAATTTCGGCCAGAGAATTCCTGGTGTATCCAGAAGCTCTACATTTTTGTTCAGACGGATCCACTGTTTCCCCTTTGTAACACCCGGTCTGTTTCCGGTCTTTGCACATGCCTTACCTGCAAAGGTATTAATAAACGTAGATTTTCCTACATTCGGGATTCCTGCAACCATTGCACGGATCGGACGGTTCTTGATCCCCCTTCTGCGGTCACGCTCAATTTTTTCTTTGCATGCTTCCTGAATCACATTCTGTATGGTCTTCATGCCGGCTCCATTTCTGGAATCTACTTTCACTACATGAAAGCCCTTGCTCTGAAAATACTCTTTCCACGCCTCATTCTGTCTCTCATCTGCAAGATCTGCTTTATTCAGAAGAATCAGACGTGATTTGTTCTGTCCAAGCTGATCAATGTCCGGATTTCTGCTGGAAAGCGGCACTCTGGCATCTACCAGCTCTATAATCAGATCTATCAGCTTCAGATCTTCCTGCATCTGTCTCTTTGCTTTGGTCATATGACCTGGATACCACTGTACGTTCATATATTACCTAACCTTTCGTAAATCCCAGTTTTTCAAAGGGCGCACATGTAAACCAGATTTTTCCCGCGATATAACGTTTCTTTACCATACCGATATCTGCATAACGGCTGTCTTCACTGTTGTTCCGGTTATCTCCAAGAACAAAATATTCACCGGATTCCAGTGTGATAGAGCTGGACGCAAGTCCCGGATTACTGATCATAGGAAAATCTTTGCCCTCTTTATATGCTTCCCCATCTATCAGGATTCGTCCACCCGAGATTTGGATGGTCTCTCCCGGAAGTCCGATCACACGCCGGATATGCAGTGCTGCATCATCACTTGCATTCGTTCGAAACACGATCAGATCTCCTCTCTGGGGGGAAGAAAATTTATATACCACACGGTTTATAAAAAAGCGGTCACCTACCGCTATCGTCGGTTCCATCGAGCTTTCCTGCATTGTCACTGTCTGGAACAGCATAATACCGACCATAGCAGCCAGTACCAGTGTCACAACGATTTCAAACACCCAGCGCATAAATCCGCGTACTTTTTCATCTTCCAGTTTTTCTTTTGCTTCCTGAATTTTTGGACTTTGTTTCCAGTTTTTTATATCCATATTCCTTCTCCCATAATGGAATCACAATATAATCTGCGGACGCGCCACCGGCACCTCCTCGATATGCAATGCAAAAAGAGGGACAATAGCTGTCGTTATTGTCCCTGCTTCTGAAACCTTTGAAATTTTCTTATCTAACGCGTTCTTTAACCTTAGCAGCTTTACCTACACGATCTCTCAGGTAGTTCAGCTTAGCACGGCGAACTTTACCATGACGGATAACTTCTACTTTAACAACGTGTGGGGAATGAAGCGGCCATGTTTTCTCAACGCCTACACCATTGGAGCTCTTTCTTACTGTGAAAGTTTCTCTGGTGCTTCCACCCTGTCTCTTAAGAACAGTTCCTTCAAAGATCTGAATTCTCTCACGGTTTCCTTCTTTGATCAGAGCGTGTACTCTTACTGTGTCACCTACACGAAACTCCGGTACTTCTGCTTTTAACTGAGCAGCTTCGATGTTTTTGATAATGTCGTTCATTTTATTCTCTCCTATTCTTATCTGGATGTTCTTAATACATACGACTGTAACAGAGGACCATCTTTTTTACAACATTGTTGATTATACTATACTCTCCCTGCTAATGCAAGAAGTTTTTAATTGTTTTCTGTATTTTCCGCACTTGCCTGATTTGTAGTATCTGTCTGACTGTCTGTGCCTGAAAGGAGCTGATTCAGTTCGTCAATCATTTCTTCGTCTTTCAGACGGAATTTGACTTCTACTCGTCTGGATGCGTCTTTATCTACATTTCCGTCCGCATCCAGAACCGGATTTGCCATGGAATGTCCGTTGACTGTCAGATATTTTTCCAGTTCCTGTGACTGCTCGTCATTCAGGAAATTTCCCTGAATATCAATCAAATACTGTGCCACTGCCAGTGATCTCTGCTGAGAAAGCTGCAGATTATAGCTGTAATCTCCGTCTGTATCTGTGTACCCATCGATAATGATCTCTGCAAGGTAATCTTTGTAATCATCCTGTAGAAGTACTTTACAATAGATCGGAAGGATCTGCTCCAGTGCCTGTTTACCCGAATCGGTCAATTCTGCCTGATCGTAATCAAACATAACACTTGCTTCCAGAGTCAGCGCACCGGTCTGTGCATCAATATCAACATTTATATTGTTTTTGGAAAATTCATTTTTCAGTGCCTCAATAACATCGGCTTTTACACCGATAATCTGATCAATCTGCGCCTGCTGGTCTTTCAGCTGCGCCGTCTTCTCATCAAGTGCTGTCTGCTGTGCATTCAGCGTTGATTCCTGTTCTTTCAGTTTTGCAGCAAGAGCTTCCAGCTGTTTCTGCTGCTCGGCAAGCTTCTCATCCTGTGTCTTTAACTGCTCATCCTGGTTCTGCAGTGTCTCATTCTTTTCATCAATGGCATTCTGTTTATCCAGGAGTTCCTGCGTGTACTGCTCCTGCATTGCAATCTTCTCGTCGCGCTCCTGCAGACTTTCATTATAACTTTTCTGTGCCTGAAAAAGAGTCACACACATAATGAGTACAAAAAGCAGAAGCACACCTGCCATCATATCAGAATAAGAACGCCAGACGTTAAATCCATTGCCTTCTGATTTTTTCTTTTTGCGCATCTGTTTCTCCTTTTATCTGAATAAACCGAATTTGCCTTTCTGGACTCCCTTGGAAAGTTCACGGATATTTCTGGAAATTTCTTCCAGAAGTTCCTGCTGCTGGTCACCCTGTTCCTGAATCGTTTCCTGAAGTCTCTCCAGCGTCTCTTTCTGAGTCATCTGTCCACCGCTGAGCTGAACATTATTTCCGCCTCCTGTCGCTGAAATAT
>CAKROE010000112.1 GCA_934371915.1 uncultured Blautia sp.
TTCTTTTCATTGATAATATTTTCCGTTTCACACAGGCCGGTTCTGAGGTATCAGCACTTCTCGGACGTATGCCGTCCGCAGTAGGATATCAGCCGACACTGGCAACAGAAATGGGTAACTTACAGGAGCGAATCACTTCTACACGTAAAGGCTCCATCACATCGGTACAGGCTGTCTATGTACCTGCTGATGACCTGACAGACCCTGCTCCGGCAACGACATTCTCACATCTGGATGCGACAACCGTACTTTCCCGTGAGATCTCCAGTCAGGGTATTTACCCGGCAGTAGATCCTCTGGATTCCACAAGCCGTATTCTTTCACCGGAGATTGTCGGAACCGAGCATTATGAGATCGCAAGATCTGTACAGAGAGTGCTTCAGCGTTACAAAGAACTTCAGGATATCATCGCTATTATGGGTATGGATGAGCTTTCCGAAGAAGACAAACGTACGGTAAGCCGTGCACGTAAGGTACAGAGATATTTGTCTCAGAGCTTTTCTGTAGCAGAGCAGTTTACCGGTATGCCTGGTAAATATGTTCCGCTGAAAGAAACTTTAAGAGGCTTCAAGATGATCCTTGACGGAGAATGTGACGACATTCCGGAGAGCTGTTTCCTGTTTGCCGGCACTATTGATGAAGTATTTGAAAAAGCTAAGAAGCAGTAAAGGAGGTGTCTTATGAGTACCTTCCCTTTACGGATCGGAACACCGGACGGTCTTCTTTTTGAAGGAGATGTGGAGCGTGTGGTCTGCAGAAGTGTAGGCGGTGATCTTGCCATTCTTGCAAGACACTGTAATTTCTGCACTGCCCTTGGTATGGGCGAAGCCAGCGTAGTCATGGAGGACGGGACCAGACGAACAGCGGCCTGCATCGGCGGAATGCTCTCCGTGATGAACGGAACCTGCCGCCTTCTTGCTACCACATGGGAATGGAAAGAAGATATCGACGCAGAGCGTGCGCAGGCAGCAAAAAAACGCGCTGAAGAAATGATCGCCAAAGGCGGCCTCACCGACCAGGAATATAAGATGGCATCTGCAAAACTGCAGAGAGCACTGGTGCGTCTGAGTGTAAAAGAATAGAATTATTTAAAGGAGTGATGTGATTTTAGCATTGCTCCTTTTTTGTATATTTGGGAAAGAAAATTTGTCTGTTTATTCTTGTTTCACATGTCTTTTTTTGCTATAGTGGACACAGAATTATCACAAATTCACATAGAAATGTGCAAACAATCTAATACAGGAGGAATGGTATGAAAAAGAAATTACTGAATCAGCTGATCTCAGTCTCACTTTCTGCCGCAATGCTCGCCGGATCGGTCTATACAGTACCGGCAGCGGATTTTACGTCAGAGGAAATTGTGACACAAAGTGATGACGGGGAGGCTTTTGGAGATTCGACAGAAGGAAGCACTGACAGCAGTGTGAATTCAGGTGAAACAGAGGACGAAGTCATTATAGAAGATGAGAATGATTTTTCGGATGATTCTTCTGAGGAAGAGCCGGATATCGAAATTACACCGGATGATGAGGATAACTCCGCTGATGCGGAAGAAATCACAGTGGAGGAAGATACTGAGTTTGATGACAGTACTTCCGGGGAGGAAGCTACATTTGATACAAACGCACCCCTGAAAGAAGGCACATGTGGCAAAAATCTGACCTGGATGATCAGCGCAGATCACATCCTTTATATCGACGGAACAGGAGATATGGATGACTGGGGCCAATCGAGAGCACCATGGCGGTTTTCAGTGAATAATCCGCTGTATTACTTCGATAAAGCTGTGATCAGTGAAGGTGTTACCAGTATCGGAGATTATGCTTTTGAGGGAACGGGGATTTCATCTGTAAATATCCCGTCAACGGTAAAGAAAATCGGAAAATATGCTTTTACAGGTGTAAAATTTGAAGGAACATCTGCGCTTAAATTAAATTCAAACATAGAAGAGATCGGCGAACATGCATTTTCAGGATCTGGTCTTACAAGTCTGAATCTGAAAGATTTACATCTTGATAAAGTACCGGACGGACTGGTTATCAACTGTGAGAAACTGATGAGTTTTACTTTTCCATCGGGAGTGAAAGAAATCGGAGAATATGCATTTGCAGACTGTTCAAGTCTCAGTGTTATGAACATTCCGGATGGCATCACGTATATCGGTGGTGCAGCCTTTGAAAACTGTACCGGACTGACCAATGTATATATTCCGAACACAGTTTCATACATGGATTATATCAAGGAAAGAAACGAGCAGCTACATGGCGTTTTTACCGGCTGCAGTAATCTGAAGACCGCCGGAAACGGTGCCACATACAGCATCAACTTTGGCTGGAGAAGTGGAGAAAGTTTGCCGACATATGCATTTATGTGTGCGGATAAACTGGAATCCGTAGTACTGCCGGAGGGGATGACCGGTGTAGAGGAATTAGAGAATAAGAGAGAATATGGCGCATTCAGAGATTGTGTGAATCTTACAAGGGTGTCAATTCCTGAAAGTTTTACAAACTTTGGATACGGACTTTTCTATGGATGTAAATCACTTGGGCAGATCCAGATTCCTTCTGGGGTGAAAGAGTTAAACGGAACATTCATAGGCTGCAAGTTGCTTACCGAAGTGGTGATTCCGGAGGGAGTGACCAATCTTGCGGCAACCTTTGCAAACTGCTCTTCACTTACGAAGGTGAATATTCCTGATACTGTAGTTTCCTTTATGGGAATCGGACATAACTTCTGGCAGTTTGGCGCGTTTGAAAACTGTTCAGAATTAAAGAAACTGACTGTTCCGGGAACTGTAGAATACATAGACAGTAGTGATTTCAAAGGGACACCGATGGATTCTGTGGGACCGATCGGAAGTGGCATGGCACTTGAATACGGATGGACAGAAAAAATCCCGGCGCATGCATTCAGAGCAATGAAAATTCAGGAAGTACGATTCCCGGATACGATAACAGAAATCGGCGAGGGTGCATTTTCTCAATGCGCAGAGTTAAAAAGAATTGCTCTGCCGGAAGGTCTTACTGAAATATCAACGTATCTGTTATCAGAATGCAAGAATCTTACCACTGTGAAACTGCCTGAAAAACTCACTCAAATTGACTACAGAGCATTTGAAGAGTGTCCTTCTCTTAAAAATATCCGTTTCAGAGGGGATGCGTTTGTAAGTTGTTATGATGCTTTTGTGGGAGATGAGCTTACTGCCTGGTACCCGGCCGATAATAAAACCTGGAAAAAGAGCAAGAGACAGAATTATGGCGGTCAGATTACATGGAAAAAATACAAAAACGGAAAACCTGTAGATAATGAAAAGACCCGTACGGTTACCATAAACGGAGGTGGTCAGGCTACTGCACGTTTCTTCTTCTGTGATGATGACGGCAATGCAGTTCCGGAAGAGAACTTTACATACGAAAGACGGGCAGGAAACCAAAACGGACAGGTATATCGATACAATAAAGCCGAGATTATGACAGATATTGATGGAGGATACGAATTTACGACTCCGTATTATACGTACAGCAGTGATGAATCAAAGAATACAGACGATGTGGAGTACATTGCAGAGTGGACAGATGATGCAGGAAAGAAGCACAAAGAGGAATTTACAGTACATGTAAAGGTTGTGCCAATGGTTTATTCTGAGACCTGGACTGCAGGTCTTGGATCGACTGTTTCTTCCGGAGCAAAGGAATGGAAATGGTTTGAGTACGGACATGATTCAGAAAGTCAGATTACCCTGAAACACAAGGCAGACGGCACCGAGGATCTGGTTCTTGGAATTACTCTTTCTTATGCGGCAAAAGCAAAGCTTGAGAGAGATGGAAAGTGGGGAACAGATAAGAATTCGAATATCAGAGTTCTGAAGGCAAGCGGATCTGATAAAGCAACAAGTTATTCGTCTTATTCAACCACACTTGCAAATTTTGACATCCACAATACGAATCAGCAGAAGCTGCTGGCATCATATCTGGAACTTATGATGCTGATTAAAGCGGATATCACAGGAGTCAATTCCGTGCTGGAAATGATCTTCGGCAAATCTCTGATCAGTGGTGCAATGAAGAACTTTGAAATTTCTGAACAGGGAATTAAGGTAAGTGTTTCAGGAAGCAGTTCCGTACTGAATTTAAAGACGGACAGCCTGGGAGATATCTTTGATGTAAAGCTTGGCGGATTGAATGGAAGTACTACATATTCAGCAGCCCAGAACTGGGATGAGAATGGTAACGAATCATTTTCGGCGGGTGTGAAATCATCCAGCCAGTTTGCACTGGTTTCTACCGGTACGCTTTCTCTGATCGGAGATGCAGGACTGTGGGGCTATCATAATGTAAACTCTTCTTCTCTGTCTGTAAATGATAATGATGATGTTACCCTCAGTGAAAGCAAATATTCCAGCGGTTTTGAGGAAGAGGTTGGATATGATGAGGTTATTTCAAGTAGTTCCATGACAATCAAGAATGCAAGTGAACTTATAAAATCAGATCAGGCACTGTATGCGCTTGACAGAGGGCAGAATTATCCTATAACTTCAGGGGAAATTGCGAAAGCAGTGAAAGCGATCAAAGATTCGAAGGATGGATATACCTATTCGACAAAGGATAATCTGACAAATTCTTATGAGTTCAGCCCATCTATACAGGTGTACAAAAATAAGGCAGATGAACTGGCCTCACAGGCAGGCAAAGATGTTACTCCGTTACTGAATGCAGGATTTTCGCTTCATTATACGCATGGATGGTCAACAGAAACATCCAATGGTGCAGTAAAAGATCACACAGTTCTTCAGAATGTGGATTCTTCCAGCACGATAGAACGTGCCAGAAATGATGCTGACAATCACAATATTGCAGAAGTAATGCTTTTTGCTGCAAAAGGTGTATCTGAACAGTTAAAAGACCTTCTGCATTTGGGAACATCAAGTATCGGAAATATATTAAAGCTCGGCTCGGCTTCCATTTCATCGAAAGCACTGACAGGAAAGAACTGGATGGTAAATCTGCTCGGCAGAAAGAAAGAGTCTGCACAGGATATTGCAGAAAGCTATGCGGTATATACAGCGGCCAGTGAAGCGGAAGCCGTACAGATTGGAGAAGGAAATACAGAAGCAGCAGAAACAGCAAATACGGTGGGTGATGTTTTTATTGTATCAGTTACCGACGAAGATAAAAACGAAGAAGTAGCTGATTTTTCCGGTGCAGATCTGAAAATCACTCTCAGCTATACAGCGGAAGAACTTCAGAATGCAGGAGCAACTCTTGCGGACGTTTCTGATCTTGCTATTTATCGTCTTGATAAAGAAAATAATGTCTATGTTTATGTGGACAGTGAAGTGGATGAAAATGCGCAGCAGGTAACCGCACCGGTAGATAAGGCCGGCGAGTATATCCTGATCTATGATGGCGCTGCACCATCTGTTACAGATATTAATGTTGTAGGAAGAACGACAGAAAATCCTGTAATTACAGCAAATATCACAGACATCAGCGGAGTTTCTTCTGTAACGGTGGATCTGGACGGAGAAGCGCTGGTAACAGAGGCAGATTTTGCGGATTATTATGACAAATCTACAGGTGAATTTTCTTATAAAATGGATACAGCACTCAGCAAAGGTGATCATACTATAAGCTTTACGGCTGTGGATGGAAAAGGCAAAGCAGGCGACAGCGTAGAGTATCCGTTTAATGTAGGAGATGCGCCGAAGTTTAAAGAAATTTTTGTGCCGAAGTATACTCTGGATGGAGAAAGTACAACAATCCGGGCAAAAGTTGAGACAGATACCGACGAAAAATATATTGTAAGTGCAAAAGTGTGGGTCGGAAGATACAGCCAGTCTCAGGAAAACATTATCTGTAATATGACAGAAACAGAAGATGGATGCTGGGAAGGCACCTTTGCACCGCAGGATGTAAATGATGAATTTAATGTTCAGCTGACAGTCAGCAACGGAAACGGAGATGAAACACAGAGCGAGGTTTACATCAACAAGTTCGCAGAGGGAGACGAATCTTTAACATACGATTTCGGCGATATCAAATACGAGTTTAATCCTGTGACAGGTACAATAGACTACATTTCCACGAAAAAAACAGAGGTTGAGATTCCTGCACAGATTGAAGGAAAACCTGTACAAAAATTAGAATGCAATTTTTCTGGTATAAAAACACTGACAATTCCGGAGTGTATTACAGAAATTGATTCATACTGCGATGACGACCTCGTTGTCAGAGGATATACAAATTCTCAGGCTGAGTTCTGGGCAAAAACCCAAAATCTGACATTTGAATCTCTGGGAACAGGAAACGCAGGTTACAGTGGAACATTCGGAAGAGTTTCCTGGAATTTTAAAGACAGTGTGCTTACACTTGCCGGTGACGGAGAGATGTATTCAAAATGGGAAGCAGATGATTACCCATGGTATGAGTTGAGAAATGACATTACAAAAGTTGTGATCAAAGAAGGCGTAACAAATATAGGGTATGCGGCTTTTGATACGGATTATTTCAAAAAACTGAAAGAAGTTGAAATCGCAAAGAGTGTTACGGAAATTAAATATGGTAACTTCATGGCATGCGATACAATTTACGGATATTACGGAAGTGAAGCAGAGAAATATGCCTCCAATCATGATATAGCATTCAAAGCTCTTGAAGCTCTGAGCGGAAAATTCGGTGATAATGATGAATTTACCTGGAAATATGAAAGCAATACACTTACAATTTCCGGTACAGGCAATCTTCCGGACTATACAAAAGGCGATAAGAAGAGACCATGGTC
>CAKROE010000113.1 GCA_934371915.1 uncultured Blautia sp.
TAATATCTCAACGATCTTTGTAATAAATGATGCTGAAGAATTTTATGGAGCAATTGATCTTAAGGATCTCATTATCGCGAGACAGAATCATCCGCTGGAGGAACTGATCGTTACTTCTTATCCATATGTTTATGGAACGGAACTGATTGATGACTGCATCGAAGATCTGAAAGATTATTCCGAGGATTCGATTCCGGTGCTGGATAATGATAACCGTCTTCTGGGAGTTATTACTTCGGCGAATATTGTAGATCTTGTTGATGATGAAATGGGAGAGGACTATGCGAAGCTGGCTGGTCTGACTGCGGAGGAAGATTTGCAGGAACCATTGAAAGAAAGTATGAAAAAAAGAATGCCATGGCTGATCATTCTTTTGGGATTGGGTATGGTAGTTTCTTCTGTTGTTGGGATATTCGAAAAAGTTGTTACAAATCTGCCGATTATCATGTGCTTCCAGTCACTGATTCTTGATATGGCAGGAAATGTCGGCACACAGTCTCTGGCTGTCACAATCCGTGTCCTTATGGATGAATCACTTACCGGCAGACAGAAACTGGAACTTGTACTGAAAGAGATGAAAATTGGCCTCTGCAACGGTGGGGTACTTGGCATTTTATCCTTCATACTGATTGGTCTGTATATCTGGCTGTTTAAGGGAAAAACGCTGGTATTTGCATATGCGGTATCCGGCTGTATCGGCCTTTCACTGCTTCTGGCAATGTTGATATCCAGTGCGGTGGGAACCTGTATTCCTCTGTTTTTCAAAAAGATCCATATCGATCCGGCAGTTGCATCCGGACCGCTGATCACCACCGTAAATGACCTGGTTGCTGTTATTTCCTACTATGGTCTGAGCTGGATCTTTTTGATCGAGGTACTTCATCTTTAATCTTCACGAAGTCTGACTGCTGTGGCAGCCTGACGCCGTCTGGCGTCGTCTAAGGCAGCGTAATGTTTCTTGGTAGTATTGACATCCTTATGCCCCAGAACGTCCGCTACAAGGTAAATATCGCCGGTTTCCTGATACAGGGCTGTGCCATATGTACTGCGGAGTTTATGGGGCGTTATTTTTTTTGTAGTTGTGATCTGACGGGAGTACTTTTTGACCATGTTTTCGACTGCCTGCACCCCCATACGTTTACGCTGGGCAGAGTAGAAGAGAGCATGTTCATGACCGGCAAGAGGCGTGATACCTGCACGTACTTCAAGATAGCGTTTCAGAGCTTTTTCAACTTCTTCACCAAAATAAACAACCATTTCGTTGCCACCTTTTCGGGTGACTTTAATTCCATTATTTTTGAAATCTACATCTTCAATATCAAGACCGACACATTCGGATACACGGATTCCGGTGCCGAGAAGAAGCGTGACGATTGCCAGGTCACGTTCCTTTGTTTTTTCGTAATATACACGTTTCTGACCGGTCAGACTGTCTCCACAGTGTTCGAGATAGTCCAGAAGTAATGCAACTTCATCTGTGTCCAGGCGGATAATGCTTTTGTCATGAATTTTCGGGACATCGATCAGGACAGTCGGATTTGAATGAATCATTTCACGCTTATAATAATAAGCATAAAAACTGCGCAGAGCAGAAATTTTACGTTTTAATCCACGTTCACCGTTGGTTTCTGTTTTGTCACCGTTCTGGTATACTTTGAGATATTCCATGTATTCTTCAAGATCAACGGCTTTGATCTGATCCAGGACATCCACAGAAAAATCAGTCATTGCATAATTTTTGAATGCCGGATTTTCATCAAGAAGAAACTGGAAAAAAATCCGTATGTCATATGCATAAGAAATTCGTGTCTTTGTGGTTGTCGTAGAATCAATGGCACGAAAATAATCTTTGCAGAATGCAGGCAGCGTCGAAAGAACCTGCCGAAGCTTTAAGATGTTTTCGGTGTCGGTATGTTCACGGTAAGTGGTTCTTGAGGTATTTACGGGCATAATAAAAACTCCTTATACATCTATTTGAAAAACTCGGGTTTGTCGTATAGATCTATTCCAGCTATAAAATCTTCTACTTAGTACTTTCGGATACATAAATCATATTATTGTTGTTATAAAATCTTTTCATCTAAAATAATCGTAAACGGTCCGTCGTTAAGAAGGGAAACTTTCATGTCTGCGCCAAATTCGCCGTGCTCAACAACCGGAACGGATTTTTTTGCTTCCTCGATCATATATTCATACAAAGATTCTGCCATGTGCGGTTCTCCGGCTTCGATAAAGCTCGGACGATTTCCCTTTTTGCAGTTGGCATATAAGGTGAACTGCGACACAATCAGTAATTCGCCATCCACGTCCTTTAATGATAAATTGGTCTTACCGTTTTCGTCCTCAAAAATACGAAGACCAAGAAGTTTGCGAAGATACTTATCTGCAATTTCCTTTGTATCGTCCTGACCGGCTCCGATAAAAACAAGAAGTCCTTTTCCTATTTTTCCGATTGTATTTCCATCTACCTGTACTTCGGCATGAAGTACACGCTGAATGACCAGACGCATAAATGTTCCTCCGATTTCTTTTATTTTAATCTTAAATATTTCAAATAATGCATCTATTATAGCATGTTTGGACAAAGAAAAAAAGCTCCGGCTCAGCACTCCTGCCTGATGCAGTTTGCTGAATCGGAGCTGTAAAATTCAAGAATATGTTGATTTAACGGGATGGTTTTGTTGAATCAAAAACTTTAATAGATTCGATGATCGCTTTGACGGTATTGTCGATTCCGAACTTGCTGCTGTCAATGCAGAGGTTGTAGCTCTTGGCAGCTCCCCATTTTTTATTTGTGTAGTAATTATAATAGCTTGCTCTGCTCTTATCGGTTTTGGTGATGATATCGCGAGCTTCCTTTGGAGATTTATTGTATTTAGCAGCAATTCGATTGATTCGCCAGTCAAAATCTGCGTGTACGAAAACACTGAAACAATCTTTCCAGTCAGCAAGGGCATAATCAGCACAGCGGCCAACCATTACACACGGACCTTCTCCTGCAAGTTTCTTGATAGCATCAAACTGTGCGAGGAAAATCTTGTGATTCATAGGCATATCTGAAAAACCTGCGGAGGAATAACCAAATGAATAGGTGTCCATCACGAGTGAATAAAGAAAACTGTTTGTTGGTTTCTCGTCGTGATGTTCGAAAAGTTCCTTACAGATACCGCTGTCATTTGCGGCATGCTCCAACAGTTCTTTATCATAATATTTAATGCCGAAATAATTGGCAATCTCCTGTCCGATCTGTCTGCCACCACTTCCATATTCACGACCGATTGTAATAATTGAACTAGTATTGTTCATAATAGACACTCCCTTCTGCAAAAATCATATTAATATTATATAATATTTACAAAGAAAATCCAACTATTTTCTCAATTTTTCTAAAAGCTTTAAAAAATATTCAGGCAAAGGAGCTTCAAACTCCAGATATTCTCCCGTTATCGGGTGCACAAATCCCAAGATCATTGCGTGTAATGCCTGCCCCTGAAGGTGATAGGGGTTTTTGGAAGAACCATATACAGTATCTCCGAGAAGCGGATGTCCGAGACTTGCCATATGGACACGAATCTGGTGGGTACGCCCTGTTTCCAGACGGCATTCAATGTATGTTGCCTGTCCGAAACGTTCAAGTACTTTATAATGGGTGACTGCCTCTTTGCCGTTTTTGTGGTTGATTGCCATTTTTTTGCGGTCAGTAGGATGTCGGCCAACAGGTGCATTGACAGTTCCTTCATCTTCTTTGAGATTTCCCTGTACAACTGCTCGGTAACGGCGCTTGATGCTGTGTTCTTTGAGCTGTTCGGCAAGGTCACGGTGTACGATATCATCTTTACAGATCAGAAGTGCACCGGTGGTGTCTTTGTCAATTCGATGAACAATACCGGGACGAAGCACACCATTAATGCCGGACAGATGTTCTCCGCAATGAGCCATAACAGCATTGACAAGTGTTCCGGAAGTATGTCCGGCGCTGGGATGTACGACCATGTCTTTTGGTTTATTTACAACAAGTACGTAGTCATCTTCGTATAAAATATCCAGAGGAATATTCTCCGGGAGGATATCCGGGATTTCCGGATCAGGAATATGAAATTCGATATGATCTCCGGACTGAGTCTTATAATTTGCTTTGATAACGCGGCCATTTACGAGTACCTGTTCTTCTTTGAGAAGTTTTTGAATATAAGAGCGGGAATGCTCCGGGCACTGATCCGCAAGATATCGGTCAATCCGTATATTGTTTGTGGACGAGTCTATGTTAAATTCTAATGTCTCCATGAGTTATCCTTTATGATTAATAAAATAAAAGTCTTCATCTTTGTAGCGGAAAATAACAAGTACTGCCAGCAGAATACCACCACAGACAACATAGATATCGGCAATATTGAATACCGGGAAATCAATCAGAGAGAAATAAATAAAGTCTGTGACATAACCGTAAAATGCGCGGTCAATGAAATTACCGAGAGCACCGCTGAACAAGATTCCGCCAATGACGCTCAGAGGCGCGTAATAGCCGTTTTTAGGGATCCTGGCATATAAATAGAGAATTCCTGCGCAGAAGGCAAGACAAAGGATTAAAAACAGGATCTGGCGCCCCTGAAGCAATCCAAAAGCCATGCCACGGTTTTCTACGTATTGAAATTCAAGAACATCCGAAATCAGTATCATCCCGGATGTCCCTTTCAGATATTTTACTGCCAGATGTTTGGTAACCTGATCAATGACAGTCAGAATGGCAATTCCTCCGAACCAGAGTAGCATATACCAGATCTGTCTGTTGGGCTGAGTTGTTTTTTTCATTGAAGAATCTCCTGAATACCGGAAAGAAGTCCTTCATCTGCTACGGAGCGGTCAATAAAACTCTTGCCGATACCATCCATCAGAATAAATTTGATGCTGCCCTGCTCCATCTTTTTGTCTTTTTTGGTGGCGGCAAGCACCTTTTGCGGATCCAGACCATTTACATGAACCGGAAGGTGATAGAGTTCACAGCCGGTTCTGATCTGCTGATATTCACTTTCGCTAAGAAGACCACGCTTCATAGAGATGAAAGCTGCGGCAACAAGGCCGATCGCAACACACTGTCCGTGAAGAAGCTGAAAATCCATCAGTTTTTCAACAGCGTGTCCGATGGTATGCCCGAGATTTAAAAGTGCACGTTCGCCCTGCTCCTTCGGGTCACGTTCTACGACACCGGCTTTGATCTCGCAACACCGGCGGATCATCCGGGCAAGAAGTTCCGGATCAAGATTCTGGATGGTCTTCTGATGTTCACATACAAAATGGTAAAAATCACCATCACAGATCAGTCCGGTTTTTAAGACTTCACCCATTCCGCATGCAAACTGTGTATCAGGAAGTGTTTTCAGTGTATGAAGATTCATATAAACAAGGCGGGGCTGATGAAATGCTCCGACCATGTTTTTGTACTGGTTAAAGTCCACACCTGTCTTGCCTCCGACACTGCTGTCTACCTGAGCAAGCAGTGTAGTCGGTATCTGAATAAAGTCAATTCCGCGAAGGTAAGTCGCTGCGCTGAATCCTGCAAGGTCGCCGACAACGCCACCTCCAAGTGCAACAACCAGGCTTTTGCGATCCAGTTCAGATTCTATCAGCTTTTCGTACAGATCCTGCACAGTATGAAGATGTTTGCTTTTTTCTCCTGCTTCGAAAACAAAAAGTGAAATAGACGAGGCAACCGGGGAAAGGACTGTTTTCAGAGAATCTGCATATAAAGGTGCAACATTAGTGTCGGAAACAATACACATTTTGCGGCCATCCAGTCCTTCTGTACGGATGGCATCTGCAAGGGAATCAAATCCCTCTTCAAAATATATCGGATAATAAAAATCACCGCTGCGTTTTACATGTAATGGTTCTGTATTCATAAAATGTTCCTCCTCATCTATTGGTAACGTGATAATTTTACACTGTAGCGACCTTTTCTGGTCTGTCCGGAAATGCCTTCATAGCGAAAACGTCCCTTGCCGCGGACGGAAATAATATCACCGTCTTTGGGCTCATACCCATTCGAAGTGATCAGTTTGCCGTTTACGAAGACCTGTCCGCCCTCGATGAAGGAAACCATGCTGCTGCGGGAAGTCTGAAAAGCAAGCCCGATCAGGGTATCCAGACGTACAGAGGCACATGTACCGCTGATCATTTCAAAATGAGGTGTCGGAAAATGTTCCGGATTGTCAACTCTGGAAATTTTCATAGCGGTATGACGTACGCGGGTGAGATTTTCGATGATATAATCTGCAATCTTATTGTGACAGAATATCCAGGCTGTGTGATCCTGTACAAGGATATCCCCGATTACGGAACGTTCAATACCGAGATTGAGGACGGCTCCCAGAAAGTCACGATGTGTCAGTGTTTCGGAAAATTTGGCTGCCAGAGGTTCAATTTTAAGACAAGTGATCGGGTATTCCCACGGAAACAAAAGAGCATCAGGATGAAATGCCACCATCTGACGCTCTGCTTGCTCATAACCGCCTGAGCATTCTGTGATTACGCCCGGCATCTGATTCTTTTGTTCATTTACAATATTTTGTTCGTTTAAATTAAGAAAATCCGAAAAGGTGACAATATCTCTCTGATAAGAGAGATTTGCCAGTTCCCGGATCCTCTTGATAAAGAATTCGTCTTTGTTCATTGCTTTTAATATCCTGCTCTTACGGACGG
>CAKROE010000114.1 GCA_934371915.1 uncultured Blautia sp.
CTATAATCCTTTGATACATCCAGATAATCCCGCTTACCACTGATATAATCTGTATAGGCAACTTCCGGATCTTTTCCGTGAAATACCGTGCATAAACCACACATATCACAATCAGCAATACATCTGAAAATATTTTTTATATATTCTCTGCGTTCTTCTTCTGTAGAATTTTCTATTTCCGGTGGTCTCATAATTGCACCTACTTCACAAGCCCTGTGTTGCTTCTGTATTCTTCGTTAAGCTCACGCAATTCTTTCTCACCATTAATGTACGGCTCATAAAAAGCATCTACGGATCCGCCACCCAGATTGTCACAACCATTACAGAAATCACATGCTCCGCCACACTGATTCAGCCCTTCCTGAACAATACGGATTCTCTCCGCTTTCGTTGTGTCCTTAATCAGAATACTTCTTATTTCCATAACCCCCATTTCCCTTCATCATATATTTATAAAAACAACTCCTCAAACTGCCAGATTTTGTCTTTCGTCCACATTCCTTCTGATTCATTAATATTTTAATACGGGATTCCCAAATAATCTATATACTCTCCCTAAAAATTTTGCTTATTTTTTCTTTTTTGTACTTACCGCACAGATGATTCCATTTCCTGTCACAATCTTAATCGTCCCAATAGCCTGCTTTCCGATTTTATCATATAATCTTCCTGCACTCATGCATTCACCCAGAACTGTATATGGACTGTTTGCCACATAATTCGTTGTACAAAAATCCGCACACCCCTCAATAAATTTATAATAAAAAAAAGAAGCCGGCAATTTTTTCTGCACAACTTCTTTTCCTCTAAAATATAATACACAAACTTTACAAGATTTAGCCTCCAGCTAACTAAGCTCTAGATTTTTCTTTATATTTTCTCAATTCAGCTTCTAACTCTTTGATCCGGCTCTGTGCCATATCCGCACGTAATTTTTCTTTTTCTGTATTCTGTCTTTCTCTTTCTGTATTTTTTATTTCTGCCAGACGTCCCTGCTCGATTCCTCGCTCATACATTAACTGATCATGTTCAAAGCTCTTCATATACCTCAATGACACCTCCCCGTCTTTCTTCACTGTATCCACCATTTTCTGGATATCTTTCAGTTCATCGTTCACTGCATTATTCTGATTCGTGTTCTCCATATAATTCAAAAACTGCCGAAGTTCTTCGGATATTTTTCCCTTTGTTCCTCTGGTATATAACACAAGTGTCACCGCTCCATCCTCGTAATCCATCTCCGGTTCTTCCAGACAGCGATTCTTTATTGTATACCACACTCTGTCATATCCAAATAGATCATAATTACAAATAAAAATCACATAAACCTGCTTCAGCTTCCCGAAATCCTCTCCGGATCTCAAACTCCTGCTGTCAATTATCGCATGATAGAATCTCGACCGCTTCGGAAATGCTGCGATTGCTTTCGCCTTGTCATTTTGATCTGGTTCTACATCATATACCGATGGGATATCTTCTCCGTCTATATCCACACAATCGCCTTCGATGCAAACATCCAGCCTTGCTCCACGCAAATCCGTATTCATACCTGCATAAAACTTTTGCGCGCTCACTTTCAGATTTTTAAAATCTCGATTAAACAGCAGCTTCAAAATTATGTGTGTAAATTTTTCTCCAGTCTCCGGATGGGTTAACATCGCATTGAACAGGAAATCATCCATCAGATTCAATTCTTCTAGTTTTCTTCTTTGCATCCACATTCTCCTTTTCTATGATGGCAAAGAAGAATGCCGATGGTTTTACACGTTCTGCCTCATCCCCTCCGCCATATTTTCTTGTTCTCGCATATGGGGATTGGATAACCGAACGGTTAAAGAACTTTCCCAGATATGTAATTTTAATATAACAAATTGGGCTAAGAGTGTCAATTATCCATCATAATAATTTCCGAACATTGGACAACTTACGCATTTTCTCATTCATAGGAGCCAGTTTGTAAATAAGTCCGGGAACTTCCGAATTATTGTTTTGCAGCCATTTGACCTTTTCATATTGAATCCATCCAAGAATATTAACCGTATTATCCTGAATCATCTTGATCCAATCTGAATGAAAACGAACTTCTTTTTTTAGCTTGCTGCTCTCACCCAAAATATAAGGAAGTGGCGTCACATTGTCATTGATTTCTCTGATGTATGTCCTCATACGGCGAATACTATTCCAGTCGGCTTTTTCTTTACTGTGAGAAAAAAATCCCGCCAAAGCCCTGTATTGCACCATATTCGTAAGCTGTTCTTTAAACTTTTTCAGCTCCACATTGTGTTCCCTTATAGCATTTTTAATTTCTACTTTTGACGCATTTGCCGGAAGTGTACTAAGTTCCGTAAGCTGTAAAATCGCACGCTCCAGACCATCACGAACCATTCCATCCGCCTGCAAACCACTAAGATGAATATGAAATTCCCGCACCGAATACCATGCATTTGCAATCATTTCATCAAATGTTGTTTCCGTGATACCTTCAGAAATCAGATTTACAGTTATCTCTGACATCACTGGTTATCCACATTTTCTCTATGCACAATTCCTAAATATTTTTCACAAATTCGCCGAAACTTTTTCTGGGAAATCACAAAAAAATCGCCCACTTCGCTCGCCTTCAAAATTCCCATATTTAAAAGATGTATAAATAATCCCACCTACTTTTACTGCGTTACACATCTTCTGCAAAATATTCGCCAACTCTATTTTCGGTACATGCAAAACAGATGCGCATGCCCAGATTCCATCATACATTTCTTTTTCCTGCAATTCCTGAAACAGCATCTGGTGCACTTGTATTCCTGTAAATTCACTCGCAATCCTGCACAGCTTAGCAGATCCATCTACTGCATCTACTCGATATCCATGCTCAAGATAATATTTCGTATCTCTTCCCGCGCCACAGCCAAAATCAAGAATATACGATTCTGGCATAAGTAGATTCAGGAATTCACACTGCACTTTTGAAAAATCTACAGATAATGTACTTTCAACAAATTTTTCTGCGTTTGCGTTATAATATTCTAAAGTTTTATCGCTCATTTATTATTGTCCAACTTACAATCTTTCCCTGACCTTCTCAATCAAAGTAATATCCGCTGGCAGCCATTCTACATCATCAATAGACTTCTTATTCAGCCAGCGCGCCGCCTCATGTTCCTTCAATACCAGTTCCCCTTTGACAATACAGTTCCTCTCTAATTTCGCTTTTTAATGCATCCCACGGAGTTTCCGCCATTTTCAACCTTCTGCTTGAATTGCTTTGTACTGACAACACATTTCAATCTCTACGAATTCTCCTTTAGGAACATTTTCAAAGTGCAACATTCCCGGAAGTACTATCGTTCTCTCCGGAACAAATGTAATACCATGTATAAACTTTGTCGGAAGTTCTATCTTTTTATTTTCTTGAAAAACTGTTGGTTGTTCTATCAGAATATCTTCTTCTGAAAAATCTCCTGGCATTCTAAATATGCAATTTGCTTTCATAGCTATCCCATTATAAACAATATCTATTGCTTCATAAAGTTCTCTTATGCTTTCCCATCCTTGAATCCATTCGAGATCAAATACAACTTCATAATATTCTTCTAAAGCACGCATTTTCTCCAGTCCGTCTATCCATATTTCTATTTTTCTCTTTTCATCACTTCTTGTTTTCCATATTTTTTTTGACTGCCCTATTTCACATGAAAGCATCCTGTTAACGTGATCTTTAATCAAAATAGTAAACTTTTGAGCATTCATGCATTTTTTAACTATATCAAAATGTATTAGTCTCTCTGCAACTCTTCTGTCCAATACATGATAGCCCATTTCAAATATTTTTAATTTGCTATTTGAATATTCCATCAAAATTTCAACAAATTCACTTGTAAATAAATATCTATCCATATCATTCCAATAACTATGTATTATTTCTCCATTTTGATATGGAAATACATTTCCGTCAATATAAAGTTCCGCTTCCTGAAATTCCCTTGGAATATCCAGCATGTATTCAGGAATATCGTATCTCATTTTTTGCTGTAAATAGAAATCTGTTGAATTAAGAAATAATGAAACCACTTCCAAATTATCTTTTCCTATTGCATTTCTTCCCATTGCTTCACGTATATAATTAATGGTTACTTCTGGCAACTCAAGATCTGCTGCCGAAGTAATTATTTCAGCATCAACATTTATCCCCAATTGCATATCTATCGATTTTTCCTTTTGATATTTCATATTATCATAAGAAAAACTTTGTAATTCCTGCTCATAATATTTCAATTCGTCTATATGGCATCTTAATATCGTCTTATCTGCAGTTGCTAGATTAAAATAGCATCCCTCGATTTCCACTCCATCAGTAACAATATATGCAATTGCTCTCGTCCAAAAAGTATAATATTCTGCCTGTCCTTGAATTTGCTCCAGCTCTCCCGGTTTTTTTGCTTCTACTACCAAAAGGCTATGATTTTTAACCCATTCAATATCTTCCTTTTTAAATTTACGATAATCACCAAATTCTTTCTCTGTAAAAAAGATATAATCCGCATTTTTAGCCGGCAATCTTTTTCTACCTTCAAATCCATAAACAGGAAATTCCTCTGCTCTAAGCCATGATGGATACCCCAAATATTCCAAAAGTGGCACAATCAATTTCGAACGCACTTCTGCTTCTGATTGTATTTTTGATTTTCCATATTCTTTAAGAATATCCTTTAAATCATATTTTACTTTCATCTTTTGCATGCTCCATTATTATCAGCCAGGCTACCATTTTTCTATAAGTTACGCAATAACATTCTTTAAATCATTTTCCACGTAATTATTTTCATCACATTAATCAATCATCTTCGCCTGCTATTTTTATTGAATTCTTTTTTGCTAAAGAATGTCCATTAAAGAATACCATCGGATCAGTATCCTTCCAAATCATTTTATCTTTCCCGTCTTCTCGACATCCTCGAAATCTACACTTACACTTTGTAATCACATTTTTATCTGTTACGATATTGAATTGCACTTCAAGGAATGTTTTATGAACCTCTTGCTTAAAAATATTTGCAATTTCTTTTCCTTTTCCTAAATCAGCAATATACGTTATATCAAATCCAATTGTATTATCTTTATAGATTGCTATTTTTGAATAGTGGTCTCTGCAATTTTTTCCTAATAAATAACCCCCTTCACCGTAAAAAAACATGAAGTCCTTTATATACAAAAGCGCAGGTGTACTATTTCCAATGTATTTCGCTTTAAAGTGAAGTATATAGCCTACATATTTTCCTGGAATAATCGTTTTCAAATCAGAATCCTTTATAATCTGTTCTGAGTGGATTTCCCAATTAATTGGATTTTTTATCTTTTGTTCTATAGAGATTTCTTCCACCAAAATCAAAGTACTGTAATTTGCTATATAATTATTGTTTTCTAATTCTTGTAGTTTATCATTTTGTTTATATGCTACACAACCTAATACGATTGTTCCTAATGCTCCAAAAATACTTGCAACATAATTTAACGCATCTCCAGCATTCCATTCCGCTGCAAACAAACCATTCGTATGTATTTTAAATAACAAATTTAAAACAAATGCAACTAATATTGCAATAAATATTATTACAACAGACATTCGAATAAGTTGCTTTTTATTCATCTATACCTCTCTATTCTTTCCATTTATCGCCTTTATTATTACACCTACTATTCATATTGTTTTCATTAGTAACTCTCCCCATAGAAAATTACTTCTACCTAATTTACTATATTTGAATAGATTGCGTACACCCGCTCCCAACTGATCTGCATAACCAATATTTCTAAAAAATGCTACTATGATAGGATTCTTTGGATTTGGCTCCAGATTGTTCACAGTAATAATACCTTCGCATGCAGCACGATTTGCATTCTCAACATACATACAATCCTTTTCAATTATAAACTTTGCTGTATATCTGCCGCCTTTTCCAGCACTCCAACTACTGTTCCATCATCCAGCACACCCAAAAAAATATCTCCGTCAAACCGATTCAGGAAAGGACACACAGTTTCATAGGTATCTAATTCGATTCCATTGCCGTCTCTCCTTCAAACAACAAGTTTTAATTAAAACGCTGATTGAAAAAATTCTTCTTTTTTAAGCAACCGAGGAACATAACTTTTTAATACTTCCAAATACTTGTATTCATATTTCTTCAAATTTATATAGTACTTTGCGCTATTTTTCTTACCTTCAACTCCACGGGCCTCATTCGCAATGTGTGTAATCTTATTCATCATTGTCTGATATGTATTTTTATTTTGAGAATCTTCAAATAAAATAGCAAGATGCTTATTCATCTCATCAATAATATTTGAAGAACCATCTTTTGCTATGAACGGAAGAACATTTTTCTTTCCGAATATGTAATCGGCTTTTTTATTTTTACCATTCATATAGTTAATGTCAACTCCCGGTTGAACATTATAG
>CAKROE010000115.1 GCA_934371915.1 uncultured Blautia sp.
AGCACATGGTTTCTATGTGGGTACACCGGTCCTTGATAAAGAACGTTTAAGCGAGATCCGCGAAGTTGTTGATATTCCGCTGGTTCTTCACGGAGCATCCGGACTCAGTGACGAAGATGTAAGTGACTGCGTAAAACGCGGCATCTGCAAGGTAAACTTTGCAACAGAACTTCGTGCAGCTTACTCCAAAGCAGTCAAAGAACTTCTTGCAGAAAAACCGGATACCATCGATCCGAAAGCTTATGGCAAAACTGCAATCGCAGCAGTCAAAGAACTGGTTATGGCAAGAATGAAAGTCTGCGGATGCGACGGCAAAGCAGAATAAAAGCAGAAGGCAGTGAGTCGAAATGGCAGCAACCATGAAGGATATCGCCAGACGGACAGGACTTGGTCTGGCTACGATTTCTTCCTATTTCAATGGTGGAAATGTACGCGAAAAAAACAGAATAAAGATTGAAGAAGCAATTGAAGAACTTCATTATGAAGTCAATGAGGTGGCACGGGGACTCAAGACGAACGCGACAAGGACGATAGGTGTTGTGATCCCTGAGCTGAACAATACTTTCTGTGCCGAGATCATTACCGGTATGGAGGATATTCTGAGAAACCATGGCTATGCGACGATCGTCTGCGACTGCCGAACTGATAAAAAGCTGGAACGTGAGGCAGTTGAGTTCCTGATACGCAGGCGAGTGGACGGCATCATTAATATGCCTGTGGATGAAGAAGGAAATCATCTGAAACGTTTTCAGAAGACCGGTAAACCGATTGTTCTGATCGATCGAAAAATTCAGGGAATTGACTGCGACAGTGTTCTTGTTGATAATAAAAAGGCTGCTGAGGATGCAGTGCATTATTTTATTGAGAGAGGACACCAGAATATCGGAATCATCGGTGGACCGGAAGAAGTTTTTACTGCACAGGAACGTATGGCAGGATATTATAAAGCACTGGAAAGTGCCGGGATCCCGGTGCGTGAATCTTTGATCTGGCATGGAGATTATACGATTCAGGGCGGTGTCCGGGGACTGGAAGAACTTGTACAGAATAATCCGGAGATGACAGCGGTGTTTGTGACAAACTATGAAATGACTATGGGGGCCATGATCGGAGTAAACGAACTTGGTATCCGGATTCCGGAGCAGCTGTCGATGATCGGGTTTGACAACCTGCAGTTTGCACGTGCCTGCAATCCGAAGCTGACGATCGTATCGCAGCCGACAGACGGCATTGCGAAAGAAGTTGCCAAGGTTATGCTCGATCGTCTGGAAAATACCGGCGAGGCATCCGGAGAGCTTTTCAGTGAGAAACTTGAGACGGAGATCATTGCCGGAAAATCCGTAAGGATTTTCGCATGAACATCTGATAAAGAGAAGGAACTCCGGGCAGCCGGGGAAATGGGAGCAGCAAAATGACGAAATCATATTTACTTGGAATCGATATCGGAACAAGTGCCTGTAAGGTGGCAGTGTTTGATAAAGAGGGCAAAGTTCTTGCCGCAGCCAATGGTGACTATCCGGTATACTATCCGCAGGAGGGCTGGGCAGAGCAGAATCCGGAGGAATGGTGGAGCGCTGTCTGCAGGGCAACGAAAGAAACTGTGCAGAAAGCAGGCATCGATCCGGCAGAGATTGCCGGAGTCGGCATTGACGGACAGAGCTGGTCTGCCATTGCGCTCGATAAAGAGGGCAAAGTACTTACCAACACACCAATCTGGATGGACACCCGTGCACAGGGAATCTGTGAGCGGCTGAATAAGGAAATCGGTGAAGATGAGATTTTTGAGATCGCCGGAAATTCGCTTCAGCCGTCTTATACGACTGCAAAGATTATCTGGTACAAAGAAAACCTTCCGGAGGTTTATGAAAAAATCGACAAGATTCTCCAGTCCAACAGTTTTATTGCATTTAAGCTGACCGGTGCGATCACACAGGATATGTCTCAGGGATACGGCCTTCACTGTTTTGATATGAAGAAGGGATGCTGGGACGAGGAGATGTGCAGACGTCTCGGAATTCCGATGGAATTTTTACCGGAGATCTGCGAATGTGACCATGTCGTAGGTACCGTGACAGCAAAAGCAGCCGCAGAGTGCGGACTCGCAGAAGGAACACCGGTCGTAGCAGGTGGCCTTGATGCAGCCTGTGGAACTCTGGGTGCCGGTGTCATTCATCCGGGAGAGACGCAGGAACAGGGCGGACAGGCAGGTGGAATGAGTATCTGTATTGATGAATACAAAGCAGATCCACGGCTGATCCTCGGGTATCATGTCATTCCGGGGAAATGGCTTCTGCAGGGCGGAACGACCGGTGGCGGCGGAGTGATGCGCTGGTTTGAACGTGAATTTGCAGATTATGAGCGAATGATGAAAGAACAGACAGGGCTGTCATCTTTGAATCAGCTCAATGAGATTGCAGAAAAAATCAATCCGGGCAGTGACGGAGTTGTATTTCTTCCATATATGTCCGGTGAGCGTTCCCCGATCTGGAATCCATATGCAAAAGGTGTTTTCTACGGACTTGATTTTGCAAAGACCAAAGGCCATATGGTACGTGCCTGCATGGAAGGCGTGGCGCTTTCTCTGCGTCACAATCTTGAGGTGGCAGAGGCAGCCGGAGCAAATGCAGAAGTCTTAAGAGCAATGGGAGGATCTGCAAACTCTCTTCTCTGGACACAGATCAAATCCGATATCACAGGCAAACCGATCGTTGTACCGGCATCCGATACAGCAACAACGCTTGGCGCAGCAATCCTCGCGGGCGTCGGAGTCGGACTTTATAAAGATTATGATGAAGCCGTTTCCATCACCGTGAAAGAAACACGTCGCCATGAGCCAAACTCGGAGAATAAAGAAGTGTATGATAAGACTTATGAGACGTATCTTGAACTTTATAAGTCATTAGAACATATGATGGTGAAATAGAATTTTTTCAATTATGAAAGGAGCATATAAAATGCGAGCAGCAGTAGTAGTTGCAAATGAAGATGTACAGTATCAGGAAATTGAAGAACCAAAGGTAACAAAAGGCGCCGTAAAGATCAAAGTCAGATATTCCGGCATCTGCGGATCTGACATCCCGCGTGTTCTGAACCATGGTGTTCATTTTTACCCAATCGTTCTTGGACATGAATTTTCCGGTGATGTAGTAGAAGTCGGCGAAGGTGTAACAAAGGTAAAAGTCGGCGACCGTGTATCCGGAGCACCACTTCTTCCATGCATGAAATGTGACGACTGCCAGCAGGGTAACTTCTCCCTTTGCAAACATTACAGCTTTATTGGTTCCAGACAGCAGGGAAGCAACGCAGATTATGTTGTAGTTCCGGAGCAGAATGCAGTTCCGTTTGACAAGAGCGTTTCCTATGAGCAGGGCGCAATGTTTGAGCCTGCAACTGTAGCTATCCATGGTGTATTTCAGAATGATTATCACGGTGGAGAATATGTTGCAATCCTCGGTGGCGGTACAGTCGGAATGTTCACCATGCAGTGGACAAAGATCTTCGGATCAAAGAAAGTCGTTGTATTTGATATCAGTGATGAGCGTCTTGATCTTGCAAAACGTCTTGGTGCAGATGAAGTCATCAATACAAAAGAAGAAGGTTACATGGAAAAAGCAATGGCAATCACCGGTGGTAAAGGATACGGATTTGTATTCGAGACAGCCGGACAGGTTCCGACTATGCATATGGCATTCGAACTTGCTGCAAACAAAGCGCATGTATGCTTTATCGGTACTCCGCATGAGAACCTGACCTTCACACCTGCGCAGTGGGAAAACATGAACCGCAAAGAGTTCAAACTGACCGGTTCCTGGATGTCCTACAGTGCACCGTTCCCGGGACGTGAATGGGATCTGACAGCGCATTATTTTGCAACAGGCCAGCTGAAATTTGATCCGGGCTTCGTTTACAAAAAGATTCCGATGAGCCAGGCACAGGAAGCATTCCAGTTATTTAAGACACCGGGACTTGTAAAAGGAAAGATTCTCTTATCAAACGAGGAAGAATGAAAATGATACTGACAGTGACATTAAATGCCGCAATCGACAAAAGATATGTGGTAGATGATTTTAAAACAGGCGAAGTAAACCGCGTCCGGGAATGTTCCTACGTTCCCGGTGGTAAAGGCCTGAATGTATCCAAACCGGCATCCATTTATGGGGCAGAGGTTGTGGCCACCGGATTTGTGGGCGGCCATGCAGGAAACTATATCGAAGATGCGCTGAAACCATTCGGCATCAAAGGTGATTTTTATCATGTGGCTGCAGAAAGCAGGTCCTGCATCAATATCTGGGATGAGGTAAATCATGTGCAGACAGAATTTCTTGAGCCGGGATTTACACTGACAGAAAAAGATTTTGCCGGATTCGAAAAGAAATTCAGAGAACTGGTAAAAGATGCAGATGTTGTATCCATGTCAGGCAGTGTGCCGAAAGGACTTGACGGAACAGCATACCAGAGACTGGTCAGGATCGTAAAAGAAGCCGGCAAACCGGTAATCCTTGATACGAGTGGTAAGCTCCTGGAGATGGGCATCGAGGCATGCCCGACACTGATCAAACCAAACATTGATGAGATCCGTATGCTGACCGGTAAACACTGCGATGACATTCAGGATATCATTGATGCGGCAAAAACGATTCACGCAAATGGTGTGGAGATCGTTGCGGTTTCACTTGGCGCAGACGGTTCGCTGGCAGTGGGGGAGGAAGGAATCTTCCGTGCAATCGTTCCGAAGATCAATGCAGTCAATACCGTAGGATGCGGTGATTCCATGATCGCCGGATTTGCACTGGGCTTAAGCGAGGGACTTTCTCTCGAAGAAACCTTAAGAAGAGCAAGCGCAATTTCAGCGGCTGCAGCGATGCGTGAAGAGACCGGGTTCTTTGTAATGGAAGATATGGAGAAACTGTTACCGCAGATTGCTATACAAAGACTTTAAAATCAAAATCAGGAGGAAATAAAAATGGCAGAATTTATCGATCCGGCAATCGTGCCGAAAGTAACACTTCCGTCAGGAGAAGAAGTACCGTGTATGGGTATGGGAACATTTGGTTCTGACAGGGTAAGCGCAGAAGATGTATCTGCAGCAGTTGCAGGAGCAATCCGCAGCGGATATCGTATGTTTGACTGTGCAGCATGTTATGGAAATGAGCATCAGATCGGTGAGGTTTTTGAGGCAGCGATCAAAGAAGGTGTCGTAGAAAGAAAAGACCTCTTTATCATGACAAAAGTATGGAATGACATGCACAGAAAAGTAGAAGAAGCATGCACAAAGAGCATTCAGGATCTGAAATGTGACTATGTGGATCTGTACTTCATCCACTGGCCATTCCCGAACTACCATGCACCATTCTGTGATGTGGATTCCAGAAATCCGGATTCCAGACCGTTCAGCGTAGAAGAATTCATGGATACCTACCGTCAGTGTGAAGAACTGGTAGAAAAAGGAAAAATCCGTTACATCGGTATTTCCAACATGACTATTCCGAAGCTGGAGGCAGTTCTTCCTTTAATGAAGATCAAACCTGCAGCATGCGAACTGGAACTTCATCCATGTTTCCAGCAGCAGGAGCAGTATGATTACCTTGTTGCACACAACATTCAGCCGGTAGGCTATATGCCACTTGGTTCACCAAGAAGACCGGAAAGAGATATCTGCCCGGAAGATGTTGCTGATATGCAGACACCGGAAATGCAGGAGATTGCAAAAGCACATGGTGTTCATCCGGCACTGATCGCTCTGAAATGGGCTCATCAGAGAGGAGAAATCTCCATTCCATTCTCAGTACATAACTATGTAAGCAACCTGAAATGTGTTACAGAAGATCCGCTGACCGATGAGGAAATGGCAAAGATCGGTACACTCGAAAAAGGAAACAGACTGGTCAAAGGTCAGGTATTCCTGTGGGAAGGCGCAAAAGACTGGCATGATCTGTGGGATGAAGAGGGATTCATTGTAAAATAAGGGAACTGCCCTTGGACCCGTTAAATAAATTTAACAATTTAAAAAAGCTTGCGAGGGGAGGCGCTCACAGTTGCGAAGGCCGCTCTCCCCTCGCGCACCCCACCGGGCCACGCAAAGTAAGCGCCTGAGTGGGGTATTTTATTGGGAAAATAACATGGTGGAGAAGGCAGGGATGACTTGATTTGCACTTGTGTGGGAAAGGGTCCACGAAAATACTGGCACCGGATGACCCGGCGAGAGGTTATTGGGGAGAGAGTCAACGAAAATACAGATGTCAGATGACTCGGAGGAAGGTTACTGGAGAGAAAGTCCACAAAAAAGGCGTAAACTGGACCCCATGTCAAGGACACATTAAAATTTTTTAGGTCAACTGATCAACCAACCAATGCTGATGGTTTCT
>CAKROE010000116.1 GCA_934371915.1 uncultured Blautia sp.
GGGATGTGGAGCGGGCGCTTTCGCATGAATCCTGTTCAATAGAAGATTTTAAAGCACTTTTGTCCCCAGCAGCGGCACCGTATCTTGAACAGATGGCAAGAAAAGCAGAGGAACTTACAAAGAATCATTTCGGAAATACGGTCTATATTTTTACTCCGCTGTATATTGCAAATTACTGTCAGAATTACTGTATTTACTGCGGCTTTAACTGTTACAATAATATCCGGCGCAAAAAGCTGACATTTGAAGAAATCGAACATGAAATGCAGGTTATCGCAAAGACCGGCATGGAAGAGATCCTGATGTTGACAGGAGAGAGCCGCGCATATTCTGATGTGAAATATATCGGAGAAGCTGTAAAGATTGCAAGAAAATATTTCAAAAATATCGGAATTGAGATTTATCCTGTGAATGTAGACGAATATCAATATCTGCATGAATGTGGTGTGGATTACGTCACGGTTTTTCAGGAAACTTATAATACAGACAAATATGAGACGCTTCATCTTATGGGGCATAAACGTGTCTGGCCATATCGCTTTGATTCTCAGGAACGCGCACTGATGGGAGGCATGAGAGGTGCCGGTTTTTCGGCACTTCTGGGACTGGATGATTTTCGAAAGGATGCGCTGGCTACGGCGCTGCATGTTTACTACATTAACCGCAAATATCCACATGCAGAGCTTTCTTTGAGCTGTCCGCGTCTACGTCCGATTGTCAACAACGACAGAATCAATCCGCGTGATGTGGGAGAAAAAGAACTCTGTCAGGTATTGTGTGCGTATCGTATATTTCTTCCGTTTGCAGGAATCACAGTATCAAGCCGTGAAAGTGCCACATTTCGAAACGGAATCGCAAAAATCTGTGCCACGAAGGTGTCGGCAGGTGTTTCTACCGGAATTGGTGATCATGAAGAAAAATATGAAGGCAAAGAAGAGGATAATGTCGGGGACGAGCAGTTTGAAATTAACGATGACCGTTCCTTTGGAAAAATGTATGAAGATATGGAGCAGGGCGGTTTACAGCCGGTTCTGAATGATTACATCTATGTATAAAAAATATGAACATACCATAGTAATTACGAACCGTACACTGGTGCAGGGGGATTTTTTTGAGCAGATGCAAAAAGTGATCTGCCTGCATCCACATGCGGTGATTTTACGAGAAAAGGATTTGCCGGATGATGCGTACAAAGTAGTTGCAGAAAAAGTTCTGGAAATGTGCAGAGAAGAAGACGTAAATTGTTTCCTGCACTCCAGAATTACTATAGCAAAAAGTCTGGGCTGCGGACGGATTCATCTGTCCATTACCGTACTTGAGGAAATGAAAGAAGAGGAACGAAGAAATCTCAGAAAAGATTTTCAGGAAATCAGTGTTTCCTGTCACAGTATGGAAGATATGAAGACTGCTGTAAAAAACGGAGCCACACAGATTATCCTTGGAACGATCTTTGAAACGGAATGTAAAAAAGGACTGAAGGGAAAAGGACTGGAATTTGTTCGGGAAATCTGCAAAGCATGTCCGGTGCCGGTATATGCAATCGGCGGTATCAATATGGAGCGTCTGCCGCAGGTGATTGATGCAGGTGCGGCCGGCGGATGTATGATGTCCGGTTTTATGAGAATGTAGCATAAAATCTGCTGTCAGAATAAGGGATTTGGTACCCTGAGTGGTACCCTGCCCCTTTTCGGGCAAAACAAAAGAGCCTGAATGCCTTGATTTTAAAGGTTTTCAGGCTCTTAATGAGCAGGGGATGAGAGAATCGAACTCCTGTTCTCCTGCGCTAAACCTTCGGTATTTACTGGATTTCTTCAATCCTGCTATTGATTACATGTGATTACACTTTTCAAGTGCTTTTTGAACCTGTTCAAGTTGGTGCTTTCGTGTTTGGTTGGCAAAATAGTAGTATTTTCTTGTTGTCTCAACAGACGTGTGTCCAAGCTGTTGCATGATTAAAGAATCTTCACATCCGCCGTCAATAAGCCTCGTCCCGTAAGTTTTCCGTGCTTTGTGAATTGATCGATGATGCATTCCAAGTCTACGTAAGACCGTGTCTAAATGCTTATTGAACGTGTTAGCGCGGATGCGTTTACCGTTTTGATTTTCGAACATAAACTTTCCATTGGTCGAGGTTGATTCTATGACACGTTCGAGAATTGTCTGTGCCTGTGTGGATAGAAGCACATCCCTCATGCCAGCGTCGGTTTTGGTGAAATTCTTAACAGTCACAGTGCATTTCCCGTTTTCATCTTTATAGCGACTCTCTGATCGACGAACTTTAAGGACATATTGACCGTCCCAGTCCTCCTTCTGGAGGGCGGCTAGTTCGCCCACACGAAGACCAGTTTCTAAGGTTAAGGCTACACCTAAATCCCAAATTGAAGCATTTTCACGGGTCAAATACGCAGTCAGACAAGGCAATTCATCTTCGGAAAATATTTCATTTTCCCGTTCCACGACTTTTTTGCAAAAAATATTTCGTGAAAGTGCGAGATCTCCCATAAACTGAGTAATGGAAATTGAGGTCAGTCCCTCTTTTTTTGCCAATTTCCAAATCCCATTAATCAAAATTCGAAGACCTGCGAAAGTCTTTTGGGATAAGGCCTGTATTGCAATCTGATTACGAATGAAATTCTCTAAATCTGCTTCTGTAACAAACTTGATCTTTCGATCGGCAAATCCTGAATTACAAAAAAAGCGTGTAAAATCCGTCTCATAACGGTCGGCACTCCCCTTTTGAAGTTCATTAGACTCAATTTTTCCTCTAATCCAACGATCGAAAACCTCTCCTACTGTGGGACTATTTTGTCCCGATAAGTAAAAGTCCTGCAATGCTTGAATAAGTTTTTCGCGAGTTGATTTTCGACATAGTTTGCGCCCTTTCGAGGAGTCTGGAAAGTATGTATACCAAGATCCATTCGCTCCCTGCCAAATTTCGAAAGGATGTTTCTTTATTAAATTTTCTTCGTTAAGTTTTTTCATTGCTCCTGCAACTTCACTCACTTCAAGATTAAACTCTTGTGCGAGGAAAGTCAAGATATTTTCGTCACGTTCCATATACATTAACAATGCCGTTAGGTGTTAATGTTTCAGTTTAAGTTTTTCGGATTCTAAGTTTTTTGGTTTTTAAAATTTTCGGTTTTTAAGATTCCACATATAGACCCAAAAGGCAAATCCTTTCATATAATTATTTTTTTATAGTAACAGAGTTGGCATGATTAATTATAATGCCATTATGGTTTCGCACTTCATAACTGGCGAGATGTTTAACATTTTCTGCATGGTCAAATAGCAGATCGTCGAGAGTTTCGTTTGTCAACTCTTTTGTTACCGCAGGGCGGCGCAAATTGCGAGAGGTATAGACTTTTCGATAACGAGTCCGAATACCCTTTTCTTCATCAGTAAGTAAGTCCTTACTAACGTACTTAAACATGTACAGGACTTGTGCAGTTTCGCCTCGACGAGCTTGCTGAATAAATACAAAACCGTTCGACCAGATTTTTTCTAATTTTTTCACAGGGCAATACCCCAAGTTGCACAGCATGTGGAAATGAAAGACGCCATCATTTCCCTCGGTAGCACGGTTTTTTTGAAGTTCATGCACGGCAACATAAGCAAGGTCAAGTTCTGGAAAAGCATATCGTAGGCGCTTGATGAAAAGCTCCCACGCATGTTTTGCTGGTGCATACTCAGTTACCTCCTTAGCAAAAGTTAGCGTGATAAAAGTTCGTAGGTCGTTTTCGATTGCCAGCGCACAAAGTTCTTGAATTCGTTTTTTATAGTAGCTACAACGTCGCATATTACTTCGTTCCTGTTCCGCAGGTGTCATTAATTCATACGGGGTTCGCGGCTTACTACCTACTTTTTTTCCCGTTCGGATGGGAACTTTGTATTTTGTGATTTCGATTCGGTCAGACCAGATTGTTGTTCTGGTATTGTATGATTCAAGCATGAAATTTCTCCAAAAATAAGTGTTAAGATAAATTGAAGACCGCCCCACCTGTTCGTCGCCGCACAGCGGCTTTGAACAGATGGAGTCGGTCGGCATATTTGTTACAGTTACATAAAATAATGGTTGGACATTTGTTCGAGAAGTTCTTTCTGTCCCGAGGCATTTAGCGGAATCATAAATTCAACGCCCGTATTGTCAAGAGCCATAAAAAAAAGTTCCGTTTTTGATATGCGCACACCCTTTTTAGTACGATAGAAAAACGTAATCAGGGTGCTAAGCTTAGCAAGTCTTTCACTGCGATTGCATTCTTTAAAATAGGTCTTCCAATCAAGGAACCCCACGCGAAACCGCATCCATCCCCGTAGTTCATTGATTTCGAAATCCAAAAGAACAGGGTGCATCAGAAGATCAGAAAAACTTTCGGCTAAAAGTTCTGCCTGTTCATAGGAGAGGACATACGAAGGGTTTATATACGGGTGATAAAGATCGAAAGTGTAAAGAAATTCTTGGACAAAATCCATGAATCCTGCCCAGAGAGAGTGGCGGTGATTAAAATAACGATACAGCACCGCACCCAAAAGGCAAAAAATTAATAAGAATAAAAGCTGCATACAGACTCCTTTTCGACCTGCAACAACGACCGCGCCAACCCAAGTATATATTTTTTCACGTCCTCGTCAAGGTCGGCATACCTGCCTCTCTTGACAAGTTCGCGAAAAAATAATTTGGGTAGTCAAGCGGTCGTTGTCACTCTCTGTCTTTGTTGTTCTTATGTGCCAGTTTGCGTTTCCGCAAGCGTTCGACTACGAGTGATGCACCGTAAACAGAAAAACCGAAAGCGGTGCTGATGCTTCCTATAATGATGACAAATGGAAGGGCAATGATGATACAGCCGCGAACGAGTGCTCGGTTCTGATGATCGCAAATCCACTGTTCGAAGGTTGGAACACACTTTTTATCGGTTGTCTTGTTGCATGACCAAAAGAGCATTAAAACCGGAACGGTTGCTCCTAAAAGCAATGCCACATACAGATAAGAAAGGAAAGTGCCGACGGTTATTGAAAAAGTCATCTCAATCCCTCCTAAAAACGTGCAACGATCTCACCGGTTTCCTCAAGTGAGACGACATAACCAGATGCAGAAAAGTACCCGTTCCCGCTCGACCAGTCGACAAAAGTGGTCGTGAAATCGCGGAATTCGATGAGGTAATCGTCGTCATCGAAAAAGTTCGCATCGAAACCAAGCGCATGGAATGGCAGTTTGACAGTCAATCTGTCCCGTGAGAAAGCACCCTGTCCCTTTAAGACTTCGACTTCAGCACGGACTGTTTTTTCCGGCAAGCTGTCTTCCTCACTTGCCTTGCTTTTTGTTTTCGCAGTATGCTCAGTCATGCTCAGACATCTCATCTTGCACCTGCGAAGCTCCTGATCTGCAAGTTTGCGCAGATCATCGTAAAATCTCTTCATGTTATTTCCTCCATAAATCTGGATTTCCGGAAATCCTGTTATTTGTTTTTCGATATCGTGCCCACATCTTAGCACGTGTTTGGGGGCAAATCTATACACAAATTCAACAGCGTTTTTAGCACTGTACGTTCTTAAAAACGACTTTATTTATACAACCACATATCTGGATATTAAAACCACATACTTGTTGTTGTCTATTTTTTTGGACAAATTGACGAATGGAATATATTTTTAGATAAAAAAAATACCACCCGAGGAGTGGTATTTCAAAAGACATTATCATCTGGAAAATGTGTCGCAACATCCGAAAGCTCGCAATTCAAGATATTACAAAGGCGGTCAAGCGTGTTAACTTGCACATTTTCATTCTTGCGGAGGCGATGAATCTGTGAACGACTAATATGAAACCTGTGGTATAAATCGTACTGCGATATACCGCGTTCTTTCATGGTAAGCCACAACCTATCATATCGGATCACTTTTTGCCTCCCCCTTCCGTTTTCTTTCTTCTTGCTATACCTACCATTTTGGATGTAGAATAAAGAAAAGTGAAGTGTCCGTATATAGAGTATATATGTAGGAAGAGAGGGCGAGATGATAAGGAAAAAAGTGATTACTTTAACTTGCATTTTATTGAGTTTTTGGATTGGATTTCAAATTGATTTTTCATCAGAATCAGAAGTGCCATTGATTGTTTCGACTAGAACAGAAGGAAACTCATCAGCGTATCGACTAGAAATTGGAGTAGAGGTCAAAGATGCTAGATTGCTAAAGAAGAAGGACGAGTTGTTTCACCAGATCTTAAAATCCATCGTGGATAATACTTTAGATGGTATAGACCTTGCTTATGACGAGGTGGGACATCCACGAGAGTTAATAGTAAGAATGTATC
>CAKROE010000117.1 GCA_934371915.1 uncultured Blautia sp.
CCTATCAGATGTGCAGTAAAAAAGAATATTACGAGTGCCTGATACGTCTTGCCATGCATCCCAAAAAGCCTGCACTTACTGACGTAATGCTGGAAACACTGTCTATCATTGCGTATAAACAACCGGTTACAAAAGCTGAAATCGAGAAGATCCGTGGTGTAAAATGTGACCATGCCATCAACAAGCTCGTTGAATACGAACTGGTCAGAGAACTCGGACGACTGGATGCACCGGGACGCCCGATTCTTTTCGGAACCACCGAGGAATTTCTACGTTGCTTCGGAGTACAGGGACTGGAAGAACTGCCTTCTGTGGATCCGGTACGTCTTGAAGATTTCAAGGCAGAAGCCGAAGAGGAGATTCAGCTTCGTCTGGATGTCTGAACCTTCATAAACAGCTCTATAAAACCGACAAACCTGTAAAAAAGAAAGGATGAGTCCTATGCCCACTACCTATGCCCACGATTTATTCGGTCAGAAAGTATACTCTTTTCTGACGCCTGAAATCAGACAGGTTATCCGAAAAAACAAAAATCTTTTTCGTATCGGCCTGCATGGACCGGATATTCTTTTTTATGACATTCCAAATACCAGAGTCACCGGCACCGGAATTGCGATGCATCGTGAAACAGCAGCTCCTTTTTTTGAAAGAGGAATGACGCTTGTCCGTCAGAAACATGACGAAAAACTACTTGCATATCTTTTGGGATTTGCGTGCCACTATCTGCTCGACAGTACCTGTCATCCATACGTATATGAAATGGCAGAAAAAGAAGTGATCTCACATACGCTCCTTGAAAAGGAATTTGATCGTACCCTGATGCTGGAAACCGGCAAAAATCCCTATCATTATTACCCGTCATGTGGTGTTGTACCACGCATTATGTATGCACGCGTAATCCACCGGGCAATTCCGAAGATTCGTACCCGTGAGATCCATACCTCTCTGAAATTTATGAAACTGATCACAAACTGCCTCGTCTATGATAATCATGGCAGAAGGAAAAAATTTCTCACCTTTCTGTCCCGCATTGCAGGCAAAAAGCTTTCCGATGAAATGATGGAATACTTTATGGAAAAAGATCCCGTACCCGGAAGTGCAGTACCGGTGTATAAATTACACACACTGTTTGATCAGGCACTTCTGGCTGCTCCCGAAGACCTTGCCGAACTGTACCGACTTTCCATACATGATCAGCCATTATCTGACCGGTGGTATCATACTTATAACGGATAACAGTCTCTGGAATAAAGCCTGTCTGTCTGCATAAAATAGTTTCATATAAGTGAGGTGGACTATGAAATTCAGACACAGAGTTTTTTTCATTGCAATCGCTGTATTTACATTCTGCCATCAGATTCCGGTTTCTGCACAGTCTCTGGACCATGCAGTCCTGATGGTCCCGGAACTGCCGGATAGTCTGTATTCCCTGTCTGCGATCCTGATGGATGGCGATTCAGGAAGAATCCTTTATGAAAAGAAGGGCGAAACACCCCGTCCCAATGCAAGTACAACAAAAGTTCTCACCTGTATTCTTGCACTGGAAAACGGCGATGGCGATGATTACGTGCAGATATCCGCCAATGCAGCTTCCCAGCCGCAGGTAAAACTCGGACTTCAGAAGGGAGAGCAGTATTATCTGGAAGATCTTCTGTATTCGCTGCTTCTTCAGAGCCACAATGATTCTGCCGTAGCAATTGCAGAACATATCGGAGGTTCTGTAAAGAAATTTTCAGATATGATGAATTCCAAAGCACGTGAAATCGGATGCACGGATACACATTTCATTACACCAAACGGTCTGGATGCCGAGGACAGTGGAGGGACACATCACACGACCGCATCGGATCTCGCACTGATCATGCGCTATGCAATCAAAAACAAAATATTTTTGCAGATTGCACAGACAAAAGAGTATTCTTTTTCTGACCTGAGCAAAAAACGGACTTTTTCCGTTCATAACACAAACGCACTGTTTTCCATGACAGACGGAGTGCTTGCCGGTAAAACCGGTTTTACCGGTGATGCCGGATATTGCTATGTCTGTGCCGTTCAAAAAGATGACCGTACATTTATCATCGCACTTCTCGGTGCCGGATGGCCGGGCCACAAAACCTACAAATGGCATGACACCTTAAAACTTCTGGAATATGGCAAAAATAATTTTTACTACCGCAGTTTCTGGCAGGAACCGGATCTGTCCTATATTCCGGTAAAAGACGGCATCCCGGAAAATGCATCCCGTGCAGATAACATTTTGCCGATCGGCAGCATCTACATCGGAGGCCGGATCGGAGTTACTGAAGAGGAGAAACAACAGAAGCTCCTTCTGAATGATGATGACTGTCTGCAATATCAGGTGCGTCTGAAAGATAAATTACAGGCACCGGTCAGAAAAGGAGAGCAGATAGGCCGGGTTGTTTATATGCTTAACGGACAGAAGATTGCATCTTTTCCGATATTTGCCGTACAGAACGTTGACAGAATCACGTTTCTGTATTGCGCAGAACTTGTTTTCAGAAATTTCTTTCATTAATGAACATCTGAAATCCAAAATAAAGCATCGAAAACTTCTCTCGGGCCGGGAGAAGTTTTTTTGTAATTTATAAACATAAAGGCATACACTGTACATTAAACGACACAGGGAGTTAAAGTTTTAACAAAAAAACAGGAAAAATGTTGAAATCTACTTCAAAAAAGGTTACAATTATAATCGGCTAAAATTTTGGTTATATTTAAAATTTTATAAAATGGAGGGCAAGAAAGAATGAGTAATGCAACACAAAGCTTAGCAGGCACAAGAATTACTTCTTTGCTTGACGCAAACAGTTTTGTTGAAATCGGTAAAAGTGTAACAGCCAGAGCCACTGATTTCAATTTAACTGAAACAAAAGCGCCTTCAGACGGTGTTATCACCGGATATGGTGTAATTGACGGAAATCTTGTATATGTATACAGCCAGGATGCTTCTGTATTAAACGGAACCGTCGGCGAAATGCATGCCAGAAAGATTACCGCTCTGTATGATCTTGCAATGAAGACAGGAGCTCCTGTAATCGGTCTTGTTGACTGCGCAGGTATGCGTCTTCAGGAAGCAACTGATGCTCTTGAGGCATTTGGTTCCATTTACCTGAAACAGACACTGGCTTCCGGAATGATTCCGCAGATCACAGCAGTATTCGGTACATGCGGTGGCGGTATGGCAATCATCCCGGCACTTACAGACTTTACATTCATCGAATCCAAAAATGGCAAAATGTTTGTAAACAGCCCGAACGCCCTGGACGGCAACTACACTGAAAAATGTGATACAGCCGCAGCAGCATTCCAGAGCGAAGAGACAGGTCTTATCGACGGCACAGGTTCCGAAGAAGAAATCCTCGGACAAATCCGCCAGCTGATCGGCCTTCTTCCTTCAAACTTTGAAGACAACGATTCTTTCGTAGAATGCACAGATGATCTCAACCGTACATGCGATGACATCGCAGCATGTGTTGGAGATACATCCATTGCACTTTCCAGAATCGCTGACAACGGAATCTTCTTCGAAACAAAGAAAGATTACGGCAAAGACGTTGTTACAGGTTTCCTTCGTCTGAACGGAGCAACTGTTGGTGCAGTAGCAAACAGAACAGAAGTATATGATGCAGAAGGCAACAAAGCCGAAGAATTCGACGGAACCATCTCTGCAAGAGGTGCAAGAAAAGCAGCCGGATTCGTAAAATTCTGTGATGCGTTTGATATCCCTGTTCTGACACTTACAAACGTAACCGGATTCAAAGCAACTCTCTGCAGCGAAAAGATGATTGCAAAAGCAGTTGGTGAAATGATCCATGCATTTGCTGATGCAACTGTTCCGAAAGTAAACGTTGTGATCGGTAAAGCATATGGTACAGCATATGTAGCAATGAACAGCAAATCCGTAGGTGCAGACCTCGTATATGCATGGGACAATGCAGAAATCGGTATGATGGATGCTTCTCTTGCAGCCAAGATCATGTATCCGGGCGAAGAAGCTTCTGTCCTGAACGAAAAAGCAGCTGCATACAGAGAACTTCAGTCCAATGTAGAATCCGCAGCAGCAAGAGGCTATGTTGACACAGTGATCGCTCCGGCTGATACACGTAAATACGTAATCGGAGCTTTTGAAATGCTTTTCACAAAGAGAGAAGACCGTCCATCCAAAAAACATGGCACAGTCTAAGTGAGGTGAGCATATGAATCAGATGTTTAAAAAAGCTTCCTCCGTCCTGACAGCAGTTGTATGTGCCGCATCCATTACATTTTCCGGTGCATCACTGGTTCTGGCAGACGGTGAAATTGACGATCAGACAAAAACAACTATCGAAACAACCGCTGAGGGACTGACCGAAACCATTATTCCGCTGACTGATGAGCAGATCGAATCATACATGAACTCCGGTGACGACTTTACCGAAAATGCTATGGCAGCATGGACTGGTGCAAAAGAAGAACTCGGCGATATGAAAGAGACAGGATCTGTTGAAATTGAATATTCAGATGATGAATATACAGCAACCATACCTGTTACTTTTGAAAAAGAAAATGCGGAATTCATTTACGTATTTGACAAGAACCTGACACCTACATCACTTTCTGTAGATGTAAAATATTCATTTGCTACTACTATGAAAAACGCAGCACTGAATACAGTTATGGGACTTGGAACCGTATTTGTAATTCTTGTTATGCTGATTTTCCTGATCTCCCTGTTCCAGTTTATTCCGGGATCCGGAGCACAGGAAGCAAAAGCAAAGAAAAAAGCAGCAGAAGAGGCAGCTTCCGCACCGGCTCCTGTACCGGTTGCAGCAGCTTCTGTACAGGAAGCTGACAACTCAGAACTGATTGCTGTAATTGCAGCCGCTATCGCAGCATCCGAAGGAACTTCAACAGACGGATTTGTTGTTCGTTCCATCCGCAAAATCAACCGCAAAAAAAGGTAATTGACAATTAGGAGGATTTAAAATGAAAAGTTATACAATCACTGTAAACGGAACAGCATATGAAGTTACTGTAGAAGAAACAGGCAGCGTTTCCGCTCCGGCAGCAGCACCGGTTGCAGCTCCTAAAGCAGCTCCGGCAGCAGCACCAAAAGCAGCAGCTCCGGCAGCAGGTGCAGGCGCAGTTAAAGTTACCGCTTCCGTACCTGGTAAAGTTCTCAAAATCGTAGCATCTGCAGGACAGGCAGTAAAAGCCGGTGACAATATCATCATTCTGGAATCCATGAAAATGGAAATCCCGGTTGTTGCTCCACAGGATGGTACAGTAGCCAGCATCGATACATCCGAAGGTGCATCCGTAGAAAACGGAGATACTCTGGCTACAATGAACTAGGACGGGAGGTAATCAAATGTCTTATGTAACAGAAACCTTGTCCAACCTGATCCATCAGACTGCATTCTTCAGCCTCACATGGGGAAACTACCTGATGATCGCGGTGGCGTGTGTATTCTTATTCCTTGCTATCAAAAAAGGATTTGAACCGCTTCTTCTGGTTCCGATCGCTTTTGGTATGCTTCTGGTAAATATCTACCCGGACATTATGGCAAATCCGGAAGACATGTCCAACGGTGTTGGTGGTCTTCTGCATTACTTCTACCTGCTTGATGAATGGAGTATCCTTCCATCCCTGATCTTCATGGGTGTTGGTGCGATGACAGACTTCGGTCCGCTGATTGCCAATCCGAAGAGTTTCCTTCTCGGAGCAGCTGCACAGCTTGGTATCTACATTGCTTACTTCCTTGCAATCTTCCTTGGATTCAACGGAAAAGCAGCAGCAGCAATTTCCATCATCGGCGGCGCAGATGGTCCTACCTCCATTTTCCTTGCCGGAAAGCTCGGACAGACCACATTAATGGGACCGATCGCGGTGGCGGCATATTCTTATATGTCACTGGTTCCGATCATTCAGCCACCAATCATGAAACTCTGTACTACAGAGAAAGAACGTAAAATCAAAATGGATCAGCTTCGTCCGGTAAGCAAACTGGAAAAAATTCTTTTCCCGATCGTAATCACTATCGTTGTATGCTTACTGCTTCCTACAACAGCTCCGCTGGTAGG
>CAKROE010000118.1 GCA_934371915.1 uncultured Blautia sp.
GGAAACTTCCGTCTTTGATTACTGTACGGGTTTTCTCAACACCATTGATCATATATGAAATATCCTGTGTTTCGTAAAATCCCTTTGGTACAAGAAATGTCAGAAGTGCTGCGACAACAACTACCAGAAAGATAATAATGTAGGTGTCAGGCACTTGAAATCCCTTGTTAAAAGACTTTAACCCTTTTCCTTCTCTTTTGCTCATTTTTAAGTTTTCCTCCCATTTTTGATATACAATATTAGTGTACCATAAAATGTTTAAAATCTAACTAAAAATTTACATATTTTATGTCAATATCAAACATCTCCCTGCAAATTGTTTTTCCACATGCTGTTTTGAAAATATTATGATATGCTTTTAGAGCTGCTTCTTTCGATAAGCCATCCTCCATAATATTAACCAGAAAATCAGCCTCCACCAATATCTGATAATCAATTTCATTAATATTATTATATGTATGGTGATGTGCGATCAAATACTGAACACGCTCAGATATATCTTTCTCAAATCCCAGTTTTTCAAGCAGTCTTTCTGCTATTGCAGGGCCTTCTTGTTCCTGTAATTTTCCATTGCAATTGCCATATTTTTCTTCGCAGAAATGAATTCCAATATCATGTGTCAAAGCTGCCGCTTCAATGATAAACAAACATTTCTTATCTACATTTTCCGTTTCTGCTATCAATTTTGCATAGCTATGCACTTTGCAAAAATGTTGAATTCTCTTTGCATCCCCTCTGTATAATTCAATCATTGCCAAATGTAGTTTATTGATCATTTAAAGTTTCCCCCTCTTGCACATATAATAGCCTTCTTTTTGTAATTACTGTTGCATTTACACAATGCAATATGGATAATATCTCCATATCTTCCACACTGATTTCAAAATCCAGTTCTGCATTACGCTTCAAATTCCGCTGTTATGTAATATCCCTGCGGTGTATGCTCGATATTGGTTACAATGCCTTCTTTTGCCTTAATGCGGTCTGCATTTTTGTAGCAGCCGGACATTGCAACTGCCGGTTCTATGATATAACTGTAATTCATATAAGACTGAAATTCCGAGATCTGCACTTTATCTCCTATTTCCAGGAGTCCCGGTCTCTCCATCTTAAATTTTTCCTGACGCATGATCCAACTTCTCCTTTCGTGATTTGTTACTGATTATTCAATCTCTCTGGATCTTTCCCTTTTTATATTTTGTCTGAAGGAGCCACTTCTGGTCGATAACTTTAAGAACTTCTCCGAAGCGGATATGAAGCGTCACAGAGCCCGGCTGCTGTTCTATTTTTTCTATGATTCCCTCACCGAACTTCGGGTGATCGACGCTTTCCCCTGTTTCATATTTAATGATCACATTCTGAGTTCTTCTGTATTCCTGCTCTCTTCGATGCTGATCCCGTATAGCAACTGTTTTGTCGTGAATCGGATTCTTAAGAGTTTTTTCGTAATTGTGGTTCATCAGCGCCTCACCCGCTTTGTAATAGGGAGTTGGTGCCGCACCAACTAACGAACAGCAGTATTTCCATGCACTTCCGTGAATCCCCGGCTGCCACTGATACTGCTTCGGAACAGGCATATTGTATCTCATGTAATGTGCATATTCGTGTTTGTAAAGATCCATTCTGTCTTCTTTACTGAGCGGATTTTTCACTGCATATCCTATAAAAAACAGCGAAAAATGAAAATGCTCTTTCTGCCCGTGTCCATTCTGATTATAGGATCCCAGTGAATCCGTCTCAAATCCAAAAGTTATAGGCACTTTTGCTCCCTGAAGATGAAATTTTTTATCTAATTCTCTATACAACGCACGAATCTGCGCAATAAGAATCGGTGTTTCTTTCTCAAGTATCGCCCGAAGCCCTTCATAGGTATTGTAGTCCGTCTGCATTATTTTACATTCTTCTCCTCATTCCACTGAAAATATCAAAATCTTTTCCCGGGCATTTTTACCCTCAAATAGATCTTCTGTGCTGATCTCATCATAAAACATCAACTGTTCTTCGGTCATCAGACAGCTTACATACTCTTCTGACGGATAATAGAAAAACAGCAAAATTTCTCTCGGATTTTCATAATACGATTCGTAAATTCTTGCCAGCACTTTCCGCAAAATTTCTACCGAAAACGGATTAAAAAAATAACATCTGTCCACCTCTGTCGGTACCGGATAATCTTCTGCACTGACAAGTTCAAAAATAATTCTTTTTCCTGACACCGCATGTTTCACATTTACTTCTGCAGCTTTAAAAATCCGTTCATCATATTCTACCCCAATGGATCTGCATCGTGTCTGATAAGACAAGTAAAAACAGACGCGCCCCTTTCCGGTTCCATAATCAATCAACACATTTTTCTTGCCGATCAGCCCACTGTGTGCCAGCCGTTCCAGCACACAATACTGTGTCGGCTCATATGGATAACGATACTGATCCGAATGCGAATCATCCCGTCCGGTCGTTTTTATTTTTAATAACCTGTCCCATTGTATTTCATTTGGATCCATAAAAAGCTCCTTGCTGTCTTTATTTCGCCATAAAATTTAAAATCCGCTCTATGTATGCCTTCACAGTCCTATCATCACTTCCGAAAATTTCATGTTTGCTTTCCGGTATGTAAACATACTCACAGGAAGTCTTCCCTCGCCGCTGTATCTTCTTTGCAAATTTTTGCATTGTGCAGACTGAAACAAATGCATCTTTTTCTGCCTGAAAAATTATAACTGGTGCGGCAAGTTTTTTCCATCCATAATATCGCAAATACCAGCTCATTTTTATGGATGCCAGAAGCCATCCGTAAGAAGCCGCGCTTGTCTGGATTTCCCTGCGCTGTTTACGTATCTCATTATATCTTGTAAAACGCGCCTCTGACACAGCCGCACTTGTTTCAAGAGTTTCATTTCCCTCGTATGGCTTCTGTCCAATCACATATTTCTTCGCTCCTCCCACAAGACATTCCGTCTGTGCGATTGCAACAGTCAACGGCCACGGCACATTTCCCGTAAGTGGCCGGATCATCGGCGAACTCAGTATGATTTTCTGAAATAGATCCGGTTCCCACGCAGCGGCAATCGTACCGATTGCACCGCCCATCGAATGAGCGAACAAAAAGCGTGGAAGATTCGGATATCTTCTTACTGTATGATGGCATATTTTCAAAAAATCCCGTACAAAACGTTTCCATGTATCAATATGTACTAACGACGGATCCTCTGTAAGCCGGTAACTTAAACCGTGTCCCGTATGCTCCGGTATGCATACATGATAACCTGCTTTCAGGAAATAGTAAACCATCTCATCATATTTTGGTACACCTTCGGTAAAACCGTGACTGACGAGCACCACACCTCTCGGCCTTTCCGTCTCATAAAATTTAACATGAAGTTTCCCTGCCCGGGTTGTTTTGCCCTGTCTATCTTCCTTTGCTCCAATAACAAACGTGTCCCGGCAGTGTGCTGCCAGATATGGTTCTACTTCATTTCGCATTGCATATTCATAGTTTTCTTCCTGTATGATTTTCATATTCGTATACTCCAGATTTTTGCACCACTTCTTTTATCCCTGCTGTTGTTTTCCACAAATAATGCCGTTGATTTTTTTCTCATTGTAAAATACCAGTATGATTCCTCCGATACAACAGAACACCGCCGCACCAAAAGCCGCCATGCGATATCCCGTTCCGTCTCCTGACCCGATGGTAGAAACGGCTGTAAAAATCAGCATAGAAAGACTCTGCCCCAGTTTGAACGCAAAGGTTCTTGCTGCATAAAACATCCCTTCTCGATTGCTTCCCGTTTTTATAGAATCGCTCTGTGCAATATCCGCCACAACCGCCTGTGGAAGAATGCCGAAAATTGCCATCGGAAGTGCCGCTGCAACAGTCAGAATCGCCCCCTGAACTGTCGCCGGAATAAACGATATTTTTCCCATAAATCCTGTATAGAAATAAGCGAGACTGAATACTGCAAATGCAAACAAAATCATCTTTTTCTTGCCAAGTTTCGGAGTAAGTTTATTCACCGGAACATAAAATACCAGTGATAATGCCGTCATTCCGACAAAATATAGTGTTGTCATGGTTTCCGGAAGTTTCAGAAGGCTGGTAACAAAAAACGGCAGACCTGTCTGAAACATAGTAAGTGCGATCCAGTAAAAAATATCCGATCCTACAAATTTGCGAAACTCTCCGTTTCTGAATGTGGAAACAAGAGAACGAAAAGCAGATTCTTTCGCCGGAACCGTATTCACATAATCCTTTTCTCTGATACAAAAAACCGGAACAAGCATACAGATAAAAGCCACTGCTGCCATCAACGTAAAGGTAATACGGATAGCTCCAATTCTTCCAAACGCCGGAATAAAGGCTCCCCAGATCGTCGGTGCCAGATATGCCACCGCAGTTCCGGCAATAAAAGTAAACGAAATCACTGTTGAAATATTCAGTCTTTCCTGCTGTGTATGTCCAAGCTCCGGAATCAATGCATTATACGGAGTACAATAGGCAGTGATAGAAAGATAATAAGCCAGAATCATTACAAGCAAAAATGCCGCATTGACCCAGCTGTTTTTGTTGACCGGTGACCAGAAAACAAGCACCGTTGAAAGCGCCAATGGCAATGAAGCCCACTTCAAAAACGGAATCCTGCGTCCGTTCTTCGAAGTGCATCGGTCTGACCATGATGCAATCATCGGATCTGTAAATGCATCAAAAATTCTTCCGAATGCCGTGATTCCGCCGATAATCGTAAAAATTCCAAGCACAACAAGCCCCTGCGGAATGAATACCGTCTGCCCCTGACTGATCGCAGTCTGATCCGGCTGATAAAAATAAACGAGCCAGTTCGAAATAATACCGGACAACATTGCCCACCCGAACTGTCCTGCTGCAAACTGCCATATTTTTGCTGTTGTTAATTTTTTCATATCATACCTCCCGATAAGATGATTTTATCCTTTGATTCCTCTTAACAATAACTCGGTAACAATCCGAAACTGTTTTTGCCCCTCTACTTCCTGATCTGAAGAAAGAATATCCCCTCCGACTGCCAGTTTTTCCATCAATGCCAATAACGTATGCATCAACGAAAAATACATCTCATCTACAGAACAAGTGAAAAACAGACTCTTATCTGTCAATCCTTTTTCTAATGAATCTGTCACATACGGTTTTAACTTCAGGATTCCGCTCTCATAATCCGTCAGCCTTTCTTCTGATATCTGATACTTTTTTACAAAAACATCGAACTCCTGCAAAAACTTCAAAAAAGGCTTTTCATTCTGAAATATTTTATAAAAAATATCCAGTGTCTTCTCAAGCTGCACATAACCTGTGTTTGCATCTTCCAGTTCCTGCAGATATTTCCTCGCAACCCTCTCCCAATATAATTCGGCAGTTTCAATCACCAGCTCTACCTTTGTAGAAAAATACCGGTACACTGTAGCCGGTCCTGCTCCCGCGCGCTTCGCCACCTCTTCCATCGATGCGTCTTCCACACACTTTTCCCAGAACAGCTCCATAGAAGCTCCTAGTATCCGCTCCCTGCGCTGCTGCGCCTGACGCTCCCTTGTCGAAATTGCTTTCTCTGTCATTTCCAGTGCCTTCCTCTCCCCTTTGTATAATATTATGATTAATGTTTTGCAGATGATTTTTCATTTGTTTCTTTATGATAGTAATACTATCATTTTTATTTTAATTATACAATGATTTTGTTATATATTTTATATTTTTGTTTATTTTGTATATCTTGTAATTAAAAAAAGACACCTGCCATTTCCGGTAGATGTCAATTTTAATCAATTATATATGCTGGAACAGTTATGCTTCTGTCTTGGTTCATATATTATTTCCA
>CAKROE010000119.1 GCA_934371915.1 uncultured Blautia sp.
GCCTGTATCTTAAGATAATCTCCCGCCTCAAGTGAATGCGAACCATATTCGGTCGCCACACACGCAAGCACCGGAATTTCGTTTGCCGAAAGGAACCGACAAATCTCATATCCTTCCGTCGTACCGGCAAAAACAATTGCGTTATACATCGCGATATCCTCTCGGTGTCACCATCTTGCCACCTATTTCTTTTGTCTGGGAATTTCCAATAAATACAGTCGTAAACATATCGACTTTTGTATCACGTAGTTCTTTCAGCGTCATAACATGATATTCTTCACCCTCGCGGCCGATGTTGCAGACAGTTCCGCAGACGGTTTCCGGGGACTTGTACTGCATCATCAGATCACATGCCTTCTGAAGATAATCATGTCTTTTTTTGCTGGATGGATTATAAAGACAGATTACAAAATCTGCCTGTGACGCGCCGAGAAGTCTTGCTTCGATTTTTTCCCATGGAGTAAGAAGATCACTTAAACTGATCAGGCAGAAATCATGAATCAATGGTGCTCCGAGAACAGCCGCACCGCCGAGAGCTGCCGTTACACCCGGTACAATTTCAAGTTCGACTTCCGGATATTTCTCACCGACTTCATACATCAGGCCTGCCATTCCGTATACACCTGCATCACCACTGCAGATCATGGAAACGGTTTTTCCTTTCATCGCCTCCTCAAAAGCAAGTACACAGCGGTCTACTTCTTTCTTCATCGGAGTCGTCAGAAATTCTTTATCCGGAAAAGTATCTTTTACAAGATCTACATAAACTGTATAACCGATGATCGTATCACTGTTTTTTAATGCCGCCATTGCAATTCCGGTCATCTGATCACAGCCTCCCGGTCCGATTCCTACAACATATATTTTATTCAAAATGTACCTCCCAGTCCCGGAGCGCAAGCGCTGTAGTCACGCCGTTACGTCCTGTTTTCTTTTTTATCAGTCTGCCCTGCTCCGCGCCCAGGACCGCACTTCTCTCACAGACATTTCCTACACCTGTGATCTTTTTTACAAATTCTGATTCTTCAAAAGTGCCTTTTGCATTTTGAAGTTCTGTTTCCTCAAATGTCCGAAACGGAATATTCCAGTCTGCTGCCAGTGTAAGAATCCCCCGCTCCTCTTTTTTCAGGGAAATACTTGCAATCTGACTGACTGCTTCCTGATAAATATCTTCTGACTCCAGACAGGCTTCCGCTTCCTGTCTGATGATCTCCGCTTCTTTATCTTTTTTACAGCCCAGACCAAAAACAACAGCCCCGGGCACAATCTGTACTGTTGACGAAAACGGTACACAGGAGCGATGGATTGTGACTGCGATTCCTGTTTCCGGTCTTGCCTTTTCTTCCATGGAACAAACTTTTACTCCCGTCGGGAGTGTTCCTGTCCATGAAAATTCACTGTAAAAACCGACTGTTTCGCCTGCCAGTATTGCCGCAGATACTTCTTTCGCTGCCTTCATATTAAAGATCGCACAGTGATTGTTCTTTGCAAATACATCCACTGCAAACCGGTCGTGAAGATCCGTTGCCGTTGTCACCACCGGCTCCGCTCCAAGTATTTCTGCAGCTTTGATTGCAAGTGCATTCGCACCGCCAAGATGTCCGGACAAAAGTGAGATGACGAATTTTCCGCATTCATCGATCACCAACACCGCCGGATCTGATTTCTTATTTGCAACATAAGATGCAATGCTGCGCACTGCGATTCCACATGCACCGACAAAAATAAGTCCGTCATCTGTTTCAAAATGACGCCCTGCCCAGTCCGCCGTACTCTCAGTAATGGAATCTTCCAGATATTTACTTTTCTTAAAAAGATCGGTTGTAACCCCACATTGCAGCAGCCCCTTCTGAAGCCGCTCTGCAGTGGTATATCCGGTCATACTGAAACAGATGATCGAAATGTGCATCTTCTTTTCCTTTAACTTTATTCTTATTTTGTTGCTTCTCTGAATTCTGTGGTAAATCCCGGATCATAAAGTTTCGAGCGGTCATAATGTGCCGCACTCACAGAATCTCCGATGATCATCAAAGCAGTTTTTGTGATATTATTTTCTGCTGCTGTTTTTGCAAGTGTGCCTACTGTGCAGACAAATTTCTTTTCATCCGGCCATGTTGCCTTATAAACGATTGCAGCCGGTGTGTCTTCCTTATAACCGCCCTCAATCAGTCTTCTGCTCAGTTCTTCCAGCATACCGGTACTTAAAAATACAACCATCGTTGCCTGATGTGCCGCAAAAGACTGAATACTTTCTTTGGATGGCACCGGTGTACGGCCTTCCATTCTTGTAATGATCACACTCTGAGAAATATCCGGAAGTGTATATTCAAGATTCAGAGCACTGGCTGCCCCGCAGAACGCACTGACTCCCGGACAGTAATCATAGGCAATCCCTTTTTCGTCCAGAATATCCATCTGCTCTCTGATTGCGCCATAAATACACGGATCCCCGGTATGAAGTCTTACTGTCATTTTGCCCTCTGCTTCGGCACGTTCCATAACTGCGATTACTTCTTCGAGTGTCATTTTTGCGCTGTTATGAATGGTGCAGACATCTTTGCTGTATTCCAGGAGCTGCGGATTCACAAGAGATCCTGCATAAATGATGACATCCGCCTCTTCCAGGTACTGTTTTCCTCTTACTGTGATAAGGTCCGGTGATCCCGGTCCTGCCCCTACAAAATGAATCATATTATTTTTCTCCTTTGCTTATCTTATTTATCAGTTCACCGGCATCTGCCGTCTGTCCCAGATATCCATATTCATTCGAAAAAACAACTGCACCAAGTAAAATCTGATGATAGGAATGATGATCCAGATAAAACTGGATCTGCCGCATGATCTCCTCCATCGTTTCTTTCAGAATGTGGTTCTGATCCAGCACTTTAAGTGCCTCATCTGTCGTATTACAATCAAGAACCGCCCTCGCACACTCAAGTGTACATCCACAGCGTATTGCTGCCGCACAAAGTGTTTCCATCCTCGCATCCGCATTGTGAGAATGTGTATTCATGACTCCGGCAGCTACCTTGACAAATTTGCCTATATGCGAGATAAAGAGGATTCCTTTTGCTCCCATATTGATTGCCATATCAATTGTTTCACCGACATAATTACTGCATTTCATATTTTTTTCAAAGGGAAGATCCATATGTGCTTTCAGATAATCCGCTCCATAATTTCCCGGTGTGACCAGTAAATACGATTCTCCCTGTGCAAGGTGCTGCGTCATCTCTACCCGGATACTGTCGACCAGCGCCTTCTCACTCATCGGCTCCACAATCCCGGAAGTTCCGAGAATAGAAATTCCACCCTTGATTCCAAGCCGCGGATTAAACGTCTTCTCTGCAATCTTCTCTCCATCCGGCACAGAAATCGTAGCTTTCAGATTGCCTTCATATTGGTATCTGTCTGCCGCTTCCTCCAGCGCCCTGCATATCATGGAACGGGGAACCGGATTGATTGCCGCCTCACCGATTTTTTGTGAAAGTCCCGGTTTGGTCACTCTGCCAACTCCTCTGCCTCCGTCGACGATCCAGTCTCTTTTTCCTGAAATCCTTTCGACCTTTGCATATACAAGTACTCCGTCTGTTGTGTCCGGATCATCCCCGGCCTGTTTGCGGACAGCACATGTCACCGAATTAGCTTCCATAGTAATGTCATGCAATTCCAGATGAAGAAGTATTCCCTTTGGTGTCATAAGAGAAATTTCACGGATGATACTGCCGCCAAGAAGCATATATGCAGCTCCTTTTGCGGCTCCCGCAGCACAGGAACCGGTCGTATAACCCATTCGGAGTTTTTTATTATTTTTGATTACATAAAAATCTTCCAAACCTGTTTTGTGCTCCATAAAATCCTCCTTATTACATACTTAATTATTATATTATTTTGCCAAAAACTTGTCAATGAAAGGAAAGCCTTATATGGCAGTATGACAAAAAAGCTGAATCTAAAAAGACTCAGCTTTCATTGCAAATATAAAACTTTCAGATATTTTATACATCATTGATCTCTCTGCGAAGTTTCCGAAAATCACCCACTGCTTTCCATCCAATCTTCACGATTTTCTTAATATTGATCGAATTGACACCACCCTGTCTCGGCTTAAAAGTGATTGGAATAAATTTCACTTTCTCGTGATGATACACAAAATAGGTCGTAAACATGATATTCGGAATGTTGAAATCTTCCGGAAGTTTATTTATATATTTTTCAACCAGAGATGCTTTCATCAGGCGGAAGGGCGCGTTCGCATCTTCAATTTTTACGCCGAAAATCATGCGAAGTAACAGGCAGACAATATTCTCTACAAACTTGCGGTCTTTACCATCTCCACGCTCAATACGGTTTCCGATTATCGCATCGTACTGCTCTCTTGCCTCCCAGAACCGCTCAAACTCTGCCGGATCCGTCTGTCCGTCGGAATCTGTCTGAAAAATATAGTCTGCAGTATGCTCAAGCGCATACCGATATCCAAACAGTACCGTGTGTCCATGACCACCGTTTGCTTTTGTCAATGGTGTAAACAGCGGTTTATCTTTCGCCAGTTTCTGCATGATCTCATAAGTTTCATCCTTACTTCCATCGTTGATGATCACAAGTCTTGACTCACCGTTTCCATTGTGTCTCTCAACGATCGGATACCAGTCGTCTATACATTGTTCAATATTCATTCCCTCATTGTAGGCAGGAATGATCACATATAATTTTTCCATAAGTCTCCCAAACTAACCAATATCATCAGATTTGATGATTCCTGACTGTCAAAATTAATAAATAATGATCGGATATCCTCCGTCTATCGTATTGTAGATCAAAGCCGCCTGATCCGTAGGAAGATTGATGCAGCCATGGCTTCCTGCGCCGGATTTGTATCTGTTTCCGCCAAAAGAAGACTGCCAGGATGCATCATGAAGTCCCTGACCATATACAAAAGGCATCCAGTATTTTACGGTTACATTATAACCATATTCCGAACTCGAAAGATTGTACGGGCTTGCCTTATATGCAATCGGCCATGCCCCACGGTAAGTCTCACGACCGGCTTTCGGTGCACCGCTTACAATATCTGTCTCTGTCACCAGTACACCATCCTTATAAAGCCAGAGATGCTGATTATCAAGGCTTACTTCTATGTAACTTCCGGCAAGATCATCACTGCCATTTCGCTGCATGGCACTTATGCTGTAAACCGGATCACGGCTGACCTCACTGCCGCTGGCAATATCTTTCAGAAGCTGCTGCATTTCTCCGTCCTGATCGATCTGAAATCCATATTCATTATCTGATACTGTCACATCATTTCCATAAGAAGTATGGAACGTACGGGGTACATAGATTGTATTGTATTTTGTTGCAAGATCTTGTACATATGTCTTTATTGCATCCTGATCTACGCTGATACTGTCAGAAGATATCTGAAGCCATGACTCGATCGTTGACGTATCAACCACCTCTGTCTCACTGCCAAGTGTATAGGTAACTTTGGAACTGCGGTATTTATTCAGCTCCTCATTTAATTCGGAAAGTCTGTTCTGCATATCATCTGAAACTTTCACAAACGGCTGCTGATATACATCATTCCCCATGGCAAGCTTGATTTCGCCCCCAAGAAGCTGTGACGGAAAAAGAGACTCCAGTGACTGATCGACATAGGTCTGAAGCCGCGCTACATCAATCTGATTTCCCTGTACATCACTGATCAGGGTAAACTTCTTCTGGTCCCCATTGTACTGAATCGCAGCATCTACGGATGCAGTTCTTTCTTTATCCCCGAAGTTTGATTCCTGAAGTGCTGTTTTTTCC
>CAKROE010000120.1 GCA_934371915.1 uncultured Blautia sp.
GCAATCATCTGTCTCGCCATGGCAGTGTATCCCTTTGAAGATGAAGTGTGGTTTCCGATATATAAAGTTGTCATAAAAAAATCTCCTTTATTAGTTTCTGAAAAGTTATTGACGGAAGTCCCCAAAGTTCTTATACTTTCCTTAAATGACAAATATTGACATTTTTTGAGAAAATATGTTACAGGGGAGAAGGGGGAAATATATGAAACAGTCTGTCCATAAAAAGCGTCCGGTGCACAAAAAGCCTGCGCACAAAAAAAGTAAAATATTAAAAAAATCGCAATATTACAGGCAACAGCAGCTTCGATACAGAATTTTGGGCGTTGTTGCTGTTCTGGTTGTTGTGTTACTGATTCTTATGATCAGAGGCTGCTCTTCCGGTAAAACGAAGTCAACCTCATCAAATCAGGTACAAGCTAAGGAAAAACTTACCGTTACACCGAAACCTGCTATGGATCCGGTATCACTTACGATCAGTGTTGTCGGTGACTGTACACTTGGTACGGATGAAGAATTTGATTATGATACAAGTCTGAATGCATATTACGATAACAATGGTCCGGACTATTTCCTTGCAAATGTAAAAAATATTTTTGAGGCGGATGACCTTACGATTGCAAACTTCGAAGGTACACTTACGGATTCTGAGGATCGTGAAGATAAACAGTTTGCATTTAAAGCGCCTGCATCTTATGCTGATATTCTTACTGCCGGCTCTGTTGAAGCAGTCAATACTGCAAACAACCACAGCCATGATTATGGCGACCAGAGTTTTGATGATACTTTAAATGCTCTGGACGCAGCAGGTATCATTCATTTTGGCTATGATGAAACCGCGGTCACTGAGGTAAATGGTATCAAAGTTGGTATGGTCGGTATTTATGAACTTAATGACCATCTCGGCAGAGAGGAACAGCTGAAACAAAATATTGAAAAAGTCAAAAAAGATGGCGCGCAGCTGATCATCGTTATCTTCCACTGGGGAAACGAAAAAGAAGAAGTCCCGGACAGCAATCAGACTACACTCGGACATCTCGCCATTGACCTCGGGGCCGATCTTGTATGCGGACACCATCCTCATGTCCTTCAGGGAATCGAGGAATACAAAGGCAAAAACATTGTTTACAGTCTCGGTAATTTCTGTTTCGGCGGAAATGCTTATCCGAGTGATATGGATACAATGATCTTTCAGCAGACCTTTACAATTGATACAAATGGTGTAAAAGCGGACAATGTTACAAATATCATTCCGTGTTCTATTTCCTCCGATTCTGGCTACAATAATTACCAGCCGACACCGGCCAGCGGCGAGGAAGCAGACCGTATCCTGCAGAAGATTCAGGAACGCAGTTCCTGGATTGGAAGCGGATCTAAGGAGAATTCTGAAGAAGACAACACTTATGAAGATTCAGAAGGTGCTGATTCTGAAGATTCCCCTGAAGATTATTCGGACGATGAAGAGCTTACGGATTCTTATGATGAAATGTAATATCAAGAAGCCGGATTTCCGGGATATTCCCCACCGTCTTCAGTAATTCATTCAGAAAATCATCAATCAGTGGATGTTCGCTTCTCTGGTCATTCATAATTGCATAGCAAGTACGATACTCCGGACCGTTTTCTATGGAAACGATCCGGCAGTTTTCTTTTTCGGCAAGTTTTCGACCAAGAGTTGCCGGCATGATCGCCCATGTATTTTTCAGATCCAGAAGCTGTCTGAGCAGTGCCATATTGTCCAGCATAACTTTTACTTCGGGGTCATTGCCAAACCAGTAATCGTGCCACATAAGGAAGGTATTGCTCCATGGAATATAGATTTCATCCGCACTGTCAAGCTGTGAAGGAAGAAGTCCATCCTGATATGGTGCATCTTTATGACATACAAAGACAAGCTGCTCTTCAAAGAGAGGAATTGTCTGTACTTTCTTAAAAAAATGCGGATTTGTGATCAGACCGAGATCCGCATCTTTGTTTTCGACTGCTTTATAAGAAAGATTTGACTGCATGGTATTGATATGCAGGCTGCATTTTGGATGTTCCTCAAGGAAATTTCCAATGACCTGTGGCATAAAATAAAAGTTCATACTGTCAACATTCACGATCCGAAGCTGTGTCGAAGGCTGTTCAAATTTGATTTTTCCTGTCTCAATCCATAACTGCTCCCATTTGCGTGCAATCGGGACAAAGCGCTGTCCGGCTTCGGTAAGCTCCAGTGTACGAGAACCCTTCCGGCGTATGATCAGTTCTGTTCCGAGCTCCTCTTCCAGAGCAGACAGACGATGGCTGAGGGCAGGCTGTGATACAAACAGACTCTCAGCCGCTTTAGAGAGGGATGGACTGGATGCAATGATAAGAAAAGTATGTATGTCAGTGTATGTCATCTTGAATCCTCCATATATAAAAGTAATTTATATTATATAGATAAAATATTAATTTTACAATATATATATGCAAGATTATAATAAATCCAGTGAATTTAAGAAAAGGAATGATTTAAATGGATGAAGCGACACTTGAAAGGCATCTGCATCTTACTATGACGTTGATTGGCGGTTTTATGGGTGGCTATGCAATCCTTAATCGTCATGATGTATTTGGCTCTGCACAGACAGGAAATATGCTTTCTCTTGCAATGGATGCCGTGGGACATCCGGATGAACAGTGGTTTTTTCGTGTACTGGCAATGGTGATCTATATTGTTTCCATGGCAGCAACTGTAGTAATCTCTCATAAAATATCAAAAATAAATCAAAAGAGACTCAGCATCCTGATTGATGGAGCAGTATTACTCATCATTGGATTTTATCCCGAGGAAATGAATCCGTTTGTTGCATTGTTTCCGATATTTTTTGCTACTGCCTTTCAGTGGTGTTCCTTTAAAGGAGCAGACGGTTTTGCAAGTTCCAGTATTTTTTCTACAAACAATCTACGACAGTGTGTTACAGGCTTTACCGAATATCTGTGCAGCAAAGATACAGAATCTCTTCGAAGGGGAATCTATTTTGGAAAGGTACTGATCTGTTTTTACGGAGGTGCTGCAATTGCTTTTCTTTCCTGTGCATGGATTGGTCTGAAGGGTGCATGGGTCGCAATATTGCCAACTGCAGCTGCATTTGTTATGTGTAATGCAGAATATGTTTTATATGACGTCAAAAAAAAGGATATCCTCAAGGCATCTGCCTGAGGGTATCCTTTTTGCTATACATAAGAGTCCAAGTGGCTCTCTTTTATTTATGCTGCATCATCTTCTGCTTCTGTCTCAGTATCTGCGCTGTTGTCTGTTGTGCCTGTATCCTGGTCTTCATCTGTTGCAGTCATGCTTTCAACTGCTGAGGTAAGGATAGTCTCAAGCTGAGTTGCAAGTTCATCCGGCACACCGGCTGCCTTGATATTTGCAAGGAAAGTATCCCAGTTGATATTTGCTACATATTCAGTCATTGCTGCATCGTCAGAACCATCATAAGTCTTATCCAGAGAAGTCAGATCCGGAATATCTACGCCGTCTCCATATCCGCTGCTTATTGTAAGTGTAGCGATCGGTGAACCGGATGTTGTAACAGTCAGACCTATAGAACCTGAATCTGTAGACGCATCAGACTCAAGATTGATCACCATGCCAAATCCTGCCAGCGGGTTGGATGCTGCTTCGCTTTCCTCGTCTGTGGTTGTATCATCAGCTTCTACTGCCGGGAAGGTTACATTTAATGTTCCATTATAGTAACCGGCTTTTTCTGGTTTGGTCTCGAGGTTTTCGACATTAATATCAGCTGTCTCTGTTCCGTCCATTGCGAAGATATAATCTCCATTCAGAAGTCCATCGCTGGTTGTGCCGCTTCCGGTCAGTGTAATGGAAGAATCCTCCGCTGTAATTTCAAGAAGTAACGCGGAAGTATCACCATCAGATGGTGCTTTCCATGTAAATACAGGAGTAGTTTCTGCTCCGTCTATGACGGCAAATTCACGTCCGACAATCTTATCGTCTCCATTTACCCATACTTTTGAGGAAAATACAGGATCTTCGGAAACTTCTCCGTCAGCAGATCCGATACTGTCAAGCGCATCTGCTACAGCATCCTCAAACTGCTGATACTGATCTTCACCATCGGAGGCACCTGCCCACTGTTCAAATAAACCTTTGATCTCAGCATCATCTTTAGCTGCAGTCAGGATTCCCTCTGCCATGGCTGTAACAGCTTTTTCAGAAACAGTTCCCTCATATGCAGTACAGTCTTCGCTGATGCCATCTACAGATACAGACTCTTCAACAGAAGATCCTTCTTCGATATTATCAATGATAATATTTCCGTAGCGGTCAAGAAGTGTTCCGAGTGTATCAGAATCCGGAAGTGCAGAAGAAAGATCTGACAGTGCATTCATGTAGGTGCTCATGATTTCCTGTGAATTCTCTGCTACTCCTTCGGAAGTTGTTACAGTGCCTTCAATCGGTGCCGAAATATATCCGTCAGACAATTCAGGAATCTGAATGTATTCAACCATGTTTGCAAGATCCATATAGAAATTCAGATCACACAGTTTGGTGTCGTTCAGAAGCAATCCACCGGCAATGGCTTCCACACCATCTTTGATGGTAATATCACTGTCAAAAGTAAAGCTCTGAAGCCAGGAAACATCCATGCCTCCCATAAGTGCTCCGGCAAGTGCCCGCCCCGTATCTTCTACAGTCAGTGTAAATGTGCCTTTTGTTCCTTTGCAGGCTTTCTGGTAATTCTCAAGATAGCCGTTCCATGCTTCCGGTAATTTACTTACTACATTTGCAAGTGCAGTTTTTTCTGTTTCCTGATAGGAACCTGCTGCGAATACGGTGCTGCTGCCAGAAACAACCAGAGAAGCACCCATTGCTGTAACAACAGCCTTTTTTAAAATCTGCCTCGTACGATTCATCATAAATCTCCTTCCATTTATATGTGATGATTGTATAGATATAGATAGTTTACCATGTTTTTGTCGAATATACAATATTTTTGAAGAATTACAGCACGATTGACTTTTTATTCTGTACTGTTGTATTATATATTCACATAAGAATCTTAAGATTTATCGAAAAGAGGAAATTTTCATGACAGAGACAGAAATCAAAACACTGATTGAAAATCAGAGAAACTTTTTTCATACCGGTGATACTTTTCCGGTAAAAAAACGTATCGAAAATCTTCGTAAATTAAAAACGGCTGTTCTGCAGCACGAGGCAGAGATTAATGAAGCATTGAAAAAAGACCTTGGCAAAAGTGCTTTCGAAAGTTATATGTGCGAAACAGGACTTGTCTTAAGTGAACTTACACATATGATCCATCATGTAAGAGAATATGCCGAGAGACAGGATGTACCGACACCGATGGCGCAGTTTGCCGCGCACAGTTACAAGAAACCGGTTCCTTACGGTGTGGTCCTTATTATGAGTCCATGGAACTATCCGCTTCTGCTTTCTCTGGATCCTCTGATCGATGCAATTGCCGCCGGTAATACGGTAATCCTGAAACCAAGCGCCTTCTCTCCTGCCACAACCGCAGTTGTCAAAGCAATTCTTGCAGAATGTTTTGATCCTTCTTATGTGGCGGTAGTCGAAGGTGGACATGAAGAAAATACGGCTCTTCTGAACGAACGGTTTGATTATATCTTTTTTACGGGAAGTCAGCATGTCGGCAGGGAGGTTATGACAAAGGCCGCTGTACACCTGACTCCGGTCACATTGGAATTAGGAGGAAAAAGTCCATGTATCGTTGACCGCCGATGCAATCTGAAGCTGGCTGCCAGACGTATCGTGTTTGGTAAACTT
>CAKROE010000121.1 GCA_934371915.1 uncultured Blautia sp.
CGTCGACAGAGTAAAGGTATCAAATCCCTGTTCCTTCAGAAATCCGGCAACTTCGGTAGTCAGATCCTCATGCGCATCCCTTGTAGAAAGCATCTCCTGCATATTCATAAGATCTGAAACCTCTGCAACACTGGAAAAAAACACAGCCTTGCCATAGCTGCGGATTCTTTTTTCGCACTCCTCAAGTGTACCGACCGCCGGAGGACAGGCCCATGTACTTCCATATCGTTCACATTCCTGTTTGCAGATCTGACGTACTCTTGTTTCTACAGAAAGATCAGACGTGTCCAGAATGCGATATTCATATATCGGATACGCGGAAATAAATTCTTCGAATTTTGCAGTATCCAGTTCAGCCATGTGTGCTTCCTCCGTTTCGTTTCTTAATCCAGAATGATCAGTGCCATGAAAACAAGATCTTCATCGCCGGTATTTGTCATCCCATGTCCCTGACCGTCCGGTGTAAAGGTCACATCTCCGGCTTTTACCATACGCAGGGTGCCGTTGTCGCTGTAGATGCCTTTTCCTGAAAGGATATAATAAGTTTCGCTTTCGTTGTGATGTTCGTGGTATCCAAGAGAACATCCCGGCTCCAGCGTTACTTCTGCATACAGGCCGCATTTACCGTTTAACTGTTTTTCGTTAAGAAGTCTTTTGATCAGTACATGTCCCTGACCGCCTGCCATGTTCTCTACTCTTTCTGTTGTCATATCACTTATCCTCCTTTATGGAATCCTTTATTACAAACCGGATTTTCCGGAATGTGTCCTTATTTTTACCGTCATTTATGGTACGGTTCATTGTTCATGATCCGATAACTCCGATAGATCTGTTCGAGAAGAATCATCTGCATGAGCTGATGTGGAAAAGTCATTTTTGAAAAACTAAGCTTATAATCTGCCCTGCGCAAAACTTCATCTCCAAGTCCAAGTGAGCCACCGATCACAAAAGCGATCGAGCTTTTGCCTTCAACACCCAAACGGCTGATTTTTTCTGAAAGTTCTACAGAATCCAGCATCTTTCCGTCAAGTGCAAGCGCGATCACATAATCCTGGTCACGGATCTGTTTCATCAGACGCTGCGCCTCTGTATTTTTGATCTGTTCATTCAGAGCGTCTGAAGCTTTGTCCGGTGTCTTTTCATCCGGCACCTGACAGAATGTAAGCTTACAGTAACGGCTGAGACGTTTCGCATATTCCGCGATTCCGTCATTCAGATATTTTTCTTTGATTTTTCCTACTGTTACGATTCGTATCTCCATCAGCCGTTTTCCTCTAAGTAATTTTCAAACTGTTCCTGCGACATCAGTACTTTACGTGGTTTTGTTCCTTCTTCCGGACCTACCACGCCTGCATCACACAACTGGTCCATGATCCTGGCAGCTCTGTTGAATCCGATCTTGAACATTCTCTGGAGCATACCGATCGATGCCTTTTCTTTTTCAATGATAAATTTACCGGCATCCACGAAATAAACATCTCTCTCATCTCCGGAAGAAGTGCCTCCGGCGGACATACTGACCGTATTTACCTGCTGTTCGATCTGTGTATTGTACTGTGTTCCCGGATTCTTATCTGCAAGGAAATCAACAATTGCACTGACTTCTTCATCCGATACAAACGCGCCCTGCAGTCGTGCCGGTTTCTGATATCCCTGCGGATAAAACAGCATATCACCTTTTCCCAGAAGTTTCTCGGCACCGTTCATATCCAGAATGGTTCTGGAGTCTACACCCGAAGAAACAGAGAAAGCGATTCGTGACGGCATATTTGCCTTGATCAGACCGGTAATAACGTTTACAGACGGACGCTGTGTTGCAATGATCAGATGAATACCGGCAGCACGTGCAAGCTGTGCCAGACGGCAGATTGCATCCTCAACTTCGCCCGGCGCAACCATCATAAGGTCAGCAAGCTCGTCTACCACGATCACGATCTGCGGCATACGCTCCGGTCGTTCTTCCCCTTCCGGAATACGCATTCCATCAACCTTTCGATTGTATTCCTGCAAGTTGCGGACACCAAACTCCGCAAAAGTATTGTAACGGCCCATCATCTCTGTAACAGCCCAGTTCAGTGCACCGGCAGCCTTTTTGGGGTCAGTCACTACCGGAATCAACAGATGTGGAATTCCGTTGTATACACTCAGTTCTACTACTTTCGGGTCAATCATGATAAGTTTGACATCTTCCGGTGCCGCCTTATACAAAATGCTGACAATCAGCGTGTTGATACATACAGATTTACCGGAACCGGTTGCTCCCGCAATCAGAAGATGTGGCATCTTCGCGATATCTGTTACGACCGGTTTACCTGCAATATCTTTGCCGACGGCAAATGCCAGTTTTGACTTCGCAGTCTGGAATTCCTGTGACTGCAGCAGTTCCCGCAGCATGACCGCATGATTTTCTTTATTCGGTACTTCGATGCCGACCGCTGCCTTGCCCGGTATCGGTGCTTCGATTCGGATATCCGGTGTCGCAAGGTTCAGCTTGATGTCGTCTGCAAGGTTTACAATTTTACTTACCTTTACACCCATCTCCGGCTGAAGTTCATAACGGGTAACCGTCGGACCACAGCTTACATTCGTCACTGTGACATTGACACCGAAATTGTGCAGCGTATCCTGTAATTTCTTCGCCGTTTTGCGAAGATGTTCGTCAGAATCTCCCTGTGATTTGCCATCACCACGTTTCAGAAGCTTCAGCGGCGGATAATGATATTCCTTTTTGACCTCTTCATTTTTCTGCGTGATTTCTTTCTGGATATTCTGGATCCCGCTCTCAATCTCCTTCGGAGAAGATTTCGGATTCTTCGCAGGCTGTGAAGGGGCTTTTTCCGCAGCGGCTGCCGGCTGTAGAGCATGATCCGGCTCCGGCTCTGCCTCAGGATAAATTTCCTGCGGTGCGCCATAATCGCGGTGTTGCTCCGTCACATAATTATTCTGTGGTTCTTCATAAGATAATGGTGATTCTGTATCAGCAGAGGGCTGATCTTCTGCATAAGGAGAATTCTCTTCTGTATAAGACTGCTCTTCTGTATGAGACTGTTCCTCTGTATAAGAAGGCTGTGGGTCCGCATAAGGCATCTGCTCTTCTGCTTCAATGCTCTGCTCTTCCTGCACCTCCGGTTCTTCGTATACAGATTCTTCATACACCGGCTCTGCACGGTGAATTTCAAAATCTGCTTCCTGTAACGGTACCGGTGCACCCGTATCCTCTGCCGCATTCTCACGAGGTGTCAGCTTCGTACCTTCGAGGAATCCGGTGCGTTTCTTTCTCAGAGTTCCCTTTTGGGCCGCCTTTGTTTCTTTAACAGTCTCTTTTTCTTTTGTATTTGCTTCTGTATCTGCTGCTTTATCTGCTGTACCTTTTTCCGCCTTTGCAGCAGTATTTTCATCCTCCGCAGCTGCATCTTCTGCCAGGGCTTCCTCCAGCTCACGGATACGCTGTGCCTGACGCTCTTCTCTTCGCTGACGACGTTCCTGCACACGGAGTTCTTTTCTTAATTCACGTTCCGGCTGTCCCTCCATATACATATCACGACCGTCACGTACAAGAGCACAGACAGCATCCCACACACGGAACACAAAGCCGAAGAAAGATTTCTGTGTTACAAGAATCAGAGAAATCAACAATACCAGAACAATGATCACATAACCACCCGCCACACCAAATGCAGAAGTAGTCGAAATACAGATTGCTCCGCCGATCACACCGCCACCTGTATGGTAAACGGAACTTACGGAATAATAATCGGCCAGTGTCATACTCGGCATATATCCTTCCGTCAGAAGCTGGATCAGTCCACACAGAAAGATACAAAACAGCAGTGCCGCAAGCGCCTTTTTGTATGCCAGTGGGTTCCTGCGGTTCGAAACCAGAAATACCGCACATCCGAAGATCAGAAGCGGAAACAGATACGCAAGGATACCCATCACGCCAAAAAATGCCGCGCTGATCGTTGCACCGACAGTACCTCCCATTCCGAGGTTACTGAAAATCAAAATGATCGAAGCCGCCAGAATGATAAGCAGAATGATCTCTGTCTGAAATCCACTGGTCACACTCTGTTTCGCTGTCGTTTTCTTTTTTGTATTTTTACGTCCGGAAGAAGACCTGCCGGTCCCTTTTCGGTTGGTCTGTTTCTTTGTTGCTGCCACTCTGGCACCCCTCCTAAAATTTCAAGCTTTATAATGCAGAATTCGTGATCAGGGCAATAAATCCTGCAAGGAAACAATAATAAGCAAAGTAGCGGAACTTCCCCTTATGTACCAGACGCAGACAGGTACGAATCGTAAGCATACCGACCACTGCTGCAATGATCATCCCAAATACATAAGCAAATCCAAGCCCTATCGTCATGTCCGCAGAACCAAACTGTCCAAGTTCCATAAGCATTGCACCAACGATTGCCGGAATTGATAAAATATAGGAATATTTAACCGCAAATGTACGTGAAAATCCGCTCATTAAACCTGCACTGATCGTAAGTCCGCTTCTGGATAATCCCGGAAACACCGAAAGGCCCTGACAGATACCAATCCACATCGCATCAGAAAAATGTGCATCTTTCGCTGCCTTCGTGCCACCGACACGACTCAGATCAATAACCAGCAAAAGAATTCCGGTTACCAGAATTCCGGCACCCGGAACCAAACCGGATGTAGAAGACAATGCAACCAGCCTTCTTGCTGTATAACCGAGAAACGCCGTAGGAATCATAGATACAAGGAGCAGAACTACAAATTTCCGATATACATTACTGATAATGCGTGTATAGTGAAGCTGCTCTCCTGTCCTTTTGTTGTGTATGTACAGATTTGCATTTCCGATCAGATCCATAAACATATCCAGCGCTTCGAACGCAAGATGCCGGATATCCTTCTGAAATGTCATAAAAATTGCTGCCAGTGTTCCCAGATGCAGCATGGTCTCAAGCAGGACACCCGGTCCGTGCTCCATACCAAAAAGATTCTGCACAAAACAGAGATGTCCGAAACTGCTGACCGGCAAAAACTCTGTAATTCCCTGTACAATAGCGAGTAAAATGATGTATAAAACCGTCATAACTTTTTCCTTTTCTTATGATTTGCCTGTCCTTTTCGATAAAAAGGCACATTACCAGTGGTCAGTATAACACATTTTCGAGAAAAAAAAAAGCCTTTTGACCGCATCCCATCAGCGGCCAAAGGCTCCTTCGCATAAGCATTGCTTATTATTTGTTTTTCAGATATTCGTCGATACCTTTTGCACCGGCTTTACCTGCACCCATAGCAAGGATAACAGTAGCCGCACCTGTAACGGCATCACCACCGGCGTAAACACCGTCTTTGGATGTCTTACCTGTTTCTTCTTCGGCAACGATACATCTTCTCTTGTTGATCTCAAGACCTTTTGTAGTGGAAGAAATCAGCGGGTTCGGAGAAGTACCAAGAGACATGATAACAGTATCTACATCCATGTCATACTCAGATCCCGGAATCTCAACAGGACGTCTTCTTCCGGATGCATCCGGCTCGCCCAGTTCCATCTTGACAACTTTCATGCCATTTACATGACCGTTTTCGTCAACAAGGATTTCTTTCGGATTTGTAAGAAGGTCAAAAATAATACCTTCTTCTTTTGCGTGATGAACTTCTTCA